>DASYWD010000218.1 GCA_035936415.1 Longimicrobiaceae bacterium | reverse complement strand
CTGCTGCGCCGCTTCGGCGAGAAGCGGGTGCTGCTCCGCGGGTGGACCAGGGCGGGCGACCCGCTCCGCCTCCCCTACGCCGAGACCGTGGCGGCGCTCCGCGACCCCGGCGCGGCGGAGTGGCTGGTGCAGCCCGAGCTGCGGCTCCCCGACCCGGAGGGCTTCGCGCGCCGCTGGGGGATCGACCCGGAGCTCGTCCGCATCGCCCCCGCGCAGCCGGACCTGGTACGCGTCCGCCGCGGGCGGGACGGGCGGCCGCACTTCCACGTGGTGGACATCAAGGCGAGCCGGGAGGCGAGCGTCGCCCACTTCGCGCAGGTGGCGTTCTACGTCCTCCTGCTGGAGGAGGTCTGCCGCGCCGAGGGGATCGCGGGGGCGCCGGACCGGCGCCGCGGCTCCATCTGGTCGCGGGGGACGCGCGGGCCGCGGAGCTTCCCGCTGGGCGCCTACCTGTACCACGTGGAGGAGTTCCTGCGCGGCGACCTCCCCCGCGTCGCGGCGCTCGCTCCCGGGGAGGCGGCGTGGCACGTCTCCCCCGCGTCCGCGGGGTGCCCGTACTTCCACCACTGCATCGCCGAGGCGGACCGGACGGACGACCTGGCGCGGATCCCCGGGATCACGCCGCTCGCCCGGCGGACGCTGCACGAGAAGGGGATCCGCACCGTCCGCGAGCTGACGAAGAGCTTCCGCCGCGACACCTACACCGGCTGCCACGCGCTGGAGTCGGACGCGCCGCGGCTGAAGCAGCGCGCCCAGGCGCTCCAGTTCGCGAAGACGTTCGACGTGGAGCGCGAGACGCACCTGATGGGGCCCGCGGAGGGCACCCGGCTGGTGCTGAGCGCGGACGCGGACCCGGTGACGGGGACCTGCTTCTCGCTGGGCGTGCGGGTGGCGGAGGGCGGGCGGGCGGCCTCGCGCGTCTTCCTCTCCGCGGCGGGGACGGCCGCGGGCGAGCGGGCGCTGCTCCTGGAGTTCCTGGCGCACCTGGACGGGGTCGTGGGCGCCGTCACGCCCGCCGCGCCGCGGGACGGGAAGGGCAGGGGGAGGGACGACGCGGAGGGGACGCTGCACTTCTTCGTCTACGACCGGGAGGAGCTGGCGACGCTTCGGGCGGTGCTGGAGCGCCACCTGGGCGACCCGGGGGCGCAGCCCGCCATCGCCCGCGCGCTCGGCATCCTCTTCCCCATGGACGAGGCCTCCGGCTCCCGCCCGCTCCGCGGCTCGCCGGGCACCGTGCTGGCGGACGCCCTGGCCGCGCTCTTCGCCCTTCCGGTGCCCTACACGTACGACCTCGGCCCGGTCTCTGCCGCGCTCGTGCCCGCGGACGGCGGAGAGCCGTACGCGCCGCCGCCGGGGTACGCCCGCCCCTTCTCCGGGCAGGTGGCGTTCGAGCGCGCGCACGAGGCGTGGCGGAAGGGCCCCGCGCGGCCTGGCCGTCCCTCCGCGCAGGAGGCGCGGGAAGGAATCCGCCGCGCTGTCGAGTCGCGCCTGGCGGCAGTGGACTCCGTCGTGCGCGCCGTCCGGGAG
>DASYWD010000217.1 GCA_035936415.1 Longimicrobiaceae bacterium | reverse complement strand
GCGCCGGGGCCATCGCCGAGCGCGACCTGGAGCAGGCGCGCAACGCGCAGAACCTGGCGCAGTCGCAGCTCGCCGACGCCCGCGCCCGGCTCACCCAGACGCAGGAGCAGGCGGCCAAGGCCGTCGTCCGCGCCCCCATCTCCGGGGTGGTGAGCGACCGGCCGGTGAACGCGGGCGACGTGGTCGCCCCCGGCGCGGCGCTCTTCACGATCGTGGACCCCGGGAGCATGCGGCTGGAGGCCGCCGTCCCCGCGGCGCAGCTCGGGCAGGTGCGCGTGGGCGCGCCGGTCCGCTTTACCGTGAGCGGGTACCCGGGCCGTACCTTCACGGGGCGGGTGGAGCGCATCAACCCCGCGGCCGACCCGGCCACGGGTCAGGTCCCGGTCTTCGTCTCCATCCCCAACGCGGACGGGGCCCTGGTGGCCGGGCTCTTCGCCCAGGGGCGCGTCGCTTCCGAGGAGCGGCAGGCGCTCCTGGTGCCGGCCGGCGCGGTGGTCGAGCAGGCGGGCACCCCCGTGGTGCTGCGCCTCCGCGGCGGCCGTGCGGAGGCGGCGGCGGTGCGGGTGGGCGCCACCGACTCCGAGACGGAGCAGGTGGAGGTCGTCTCGGGGCTGGCCGCGGGGGACACCATCCTGGTGGGCGCCGCCGTCGGGACCACGCCGGGAACGCAGGTCCGGATCGGGCGCGCGGCGCCCGCCCCGGCGCAGGGCCGCTAGGAGGAGCCGGCCCATGTGGATCTCCGATTTCGCGATCCGCCGGCCGATCATCACCATCGTCACGATGGTGGCGCTGGTGGTGTTCGGGGCGTTCGCGCTCGTGAAGCTGGACACGGACGAGTTCCCCGAGGTGAACCCGCCGATCGTCTCCGTCGCCATCCCCTACCCTGGCGCCTCGCCCGACGTGGTGGAGCGCGAGGTGGTGGAGCCGATCGAGGAGGCGATCTCCGCCATCAGCGGGATCGACCGCATCAACTCGGAGTCGCTGGACGGCTTCGGCATCATCATCGCCGAGTTCGACTTCGAGAAGGACGTCCAGCAGGCCACGCAGGACATCCGCGACCAGATCTCCCAGATCCGCGGCGAGCTGCCGCCGGAGATGAAGGAGCCGATCCTGACGCGGTTCGACCCGAACGACTTCCCCATCGTGTCGCTGTCGCTCACCTCGGAGCGGCTGGGCGCGGCGGAGCTGACGCGGCTGGTGGACCCGGGGATCACGCGCGAGCTGCGCGGGATCCAGGGGGTCGCGGAGGTGAAGGTGGTCGGCGGATTGGAGCGCGAGCTGGTGGTGGAGCTCCGCCCGCAGGCGCTGCAGGCCGCCGGGATCAGCGTGGGGCAGGTGGTGCAGGCGCTGCAGGCGCAGAACCTCGCGGTCCCCGTGGGGCGCCTGGAGGGGAGCCTGGACGAGCGCACCATCCGCCTCCGCGGGCGCCTGGGCACGCCGGACGAGTTCGCGCAGCTCGTGGTAGCGCAGCAGGGCGGGCGCATCGTCCGGCTGGGCGAGGTGGCCGCGGTCCGCGACGGCACCCAGGAGCAGCGCTCCCTGGCGCAGTTCAACGGCCGCGAGGCCGTGGGCGTCGACATCACCAAGGCGCAGGGCTACAGCACCACCTCGGTGTCGGAGCAGGTCCTGGCGCGGGTGGAGCAGATCCAGGAGCAGCTCCCGGAAGGGGTGGAGTTCCGGGTCGTGCAGAACGCCGGGGAGCGGGTGGAGAGCTCCGTCTCCAACGTGAAGAAGACGCTGCTCGAGGGCGCCATCCTCACGGTGCTGGTGGTGTTCCTCTTCCTGAACTCCTGGCGCTCCACGGTCATCACCGGCCTGGCGCTCCCGGTGTCGGTCCTCGCCAGCTTCATGGCGGTGTGGGCGTTCGGCTTCACGCTGAACACCATGTCGCTCCTGGGCCTGTCGCTCGCCATCGGGATCCTGATCGACGACGCCATCGTGGTCCGCGAGAACATCGTGCGCCACGTGGAGATGGGGAAGGACCACTTCACCGCCGCCCGCGAGGGGACGGCGGAGATCGGGCTGGCGGTGGCGGCCACCACCTTCTCCATCGTGGTGGTGTTCATCCCCATCGCCTTCATGAGCGGGATGGCGGGGCAGTGGTTCAAGCCGCTGGCGCTCACCATCGCCTGCTCGGTGCTGGTGTCGCTCTTCGTCTCCTTCTCGCTGGACCCCATGCTCTCCGCCTACTGGGCGGACCCGGAGCTGGAGGAGCACGAGAAGAGCCGGCTGACCCGCTGGCTGGACGGCTTCAACCGCTGGTTCGACCGCCAGGCCGAGGGGTACAAGCGGGTGATCGGCTGGGCGCTGGACCACCGCACCCCGATGGTGCTGATCGCCCTGGGGTCGTTCCTCGGCGCGCTGGCTCTGCCGCAGACGGGGATCTCGGGCTTCGGCGCGGTGGCCGCGGTGGTGGCCGCGGCGGTGGCCGCGTCGCTCCTCCTTCGTCCGGGTCAGCTGGTGGTGGTCGTCACCCTCCTCTGCGCGTTCGCCGCGCTGGCGATGCTGGGCGGTGGCGCGACGCGGATCGCCAGCTCCGGTGCCGAGAGCGTCCCGGCCGCCGTCCCGGGACTGGTGGGGGCGCTTCTCCTCGGGGCGCTGGCATGGGCGCTCCTCCGCTCCCGCTCGCACGGGCTCGCGAACTTCGCGCTCCTGGTGCTCGCGGTCCCACTCATGGGCGCCGCCTCCACGGCGGTGCCGCCGTTCGGGAAGCTGGGCGGGGAGTTCTTCCCCGAGCAGGACGTCTCCGAGTTCAACCTCAGCGTGGAGACCCCTCCGGGGTCCAACCTGGCCTACACCCGCCTCAAGGCGGAGGAGGCGGCGGCGCTGGCCCGGTCGCACCCGGAGGTGGCGTACACCTACAGCACCGTCGGGGGGCAGAGCGGCTCCGTGGACGAGGCCAACGTGTACGTGCGGCTGGTCCCCAAGGCGGAGCGCGACGTGAAGCAGGCCGTGCTGCAGGCGCGGGTCCGCGAGCAGCTCGCCGGGATCGGCGGCGCCACCGTGGGGGTGGTGTCCGGGGGCTTCGGCGGGCAGAAGCAGATCCAGATCCGGCTGCGCGGCCCGGACGTGGAGACGCTGAACCGTCTGGCGGAGCAGGTGCAGGCCGAGGTCCTGCAGGTGCCCGGGGCGGTGGACGTGGGGCTCAGCACCAAGGGGCAGAAGCCGGAGCTGGACGTGGTCCTGGACCGCGGCCTGGCCGGGAGCCTGGGGGTCACGGCGGGGCAGGTGGCGCAGGCGCTCCGGCCGGCCTTCGCCGGGATCGACGTGGGTGACTGGATCGACCCGCAGGGGGAGACCCGCGACGTGACGGTGCGCCTGGCCCCGGAGTCGCGCGAGCGCGTCTCCGACCTGGAAACGCTCCCGCTCACCGTCATGGGGCCGCGCGGCCCGGTGACGGTGCCGCTGGGGCAGGTGGCGCGGGTGGAGCAGAGCCTGGGCCCCGCCCAGATCAACCGGCTGGACCGGGAGCGCGTGATCAACGTGCAGGCCAACACGCAGGGGCGCCCGCTCAACGAGGTGGTGGCGGACATCACGAAGCGGCTGGAGAGCGTGCCGGTCCCCGCGGGCTACACCGTCTCGCAGGGCGGCGAGACGGAGGACCAGGCCGAGGTGTTCGGGGAGATCCTGGCCGCCCTGGCGCTGGCGATCATGCTGATGTACTTCGTGCTGGTGGTGCAGTTCGGGAGCTTCCTGGACCCGCTGGCGATCATGCTCTCGCTCCCGCTGTCGCTGATCGGGGTGATGCTGGCGCTGCTGCTCACGGGCTCCACGCTGAACATCATGAGCATGATCGGCGTGATCCTGCTGATGGGGCTGGTCGCCAAGAACGCGATCCTCCTGATCGACTTCGCCAAGTGGTCGCACGAGGCGGGGATGCCGCTCCGGGAGGCGCTCGTCGAGGCGGGGCGCATCCGCCTCCGCCCCATCCTGATGACCACCTTCGCGCTGGTGGCGGGGATGCTCCCGGTGGCGCTGGGGACCGGCGAGGGCGCGGACTTCCGCGCGCCGCTGGGTCGGGCGGTGATCGGCGGGGTGATCACCTCCACCTTCCTGACGCTGCTCGTGATCCCCACCATGTACGAGATCCTGAGCGAGTGGCGCGACTGGATCCTGCGGCGGGTGTTCCGCCGCGGCGGGGGGAAGCCGGCGCACGCGCACGTGCACACGCACACGCCGCCTGCCGAGCCGCGCCGCGAGCTGGAGCCGGTCTTCGAGCCGGCCGACTGAGGAGGTGAGGCCGCGCCGGCCTCCAGCGGAGCCTGGTGGCAGGTGCGGTGTACGGAGGGCCGGATCCGCGCCGGGAGGGACCCGGCGGTTCTTTTGGATGGAGCGGGATGCAAGCGCAATCGAGAATCACGGAGGGGCTGGAGGGAGGCCCACGCCCGCGGCGGAGCCTTTCCCCGGTCGGGCCCGCGGGGCGCTTCCTGGCGAAGCTGGGGCGCAGCGGCGAGAACGTCGCGCGCAACGCCGGGGAGATCGCGCTGCTGGCCTGGGGGATCCTCAGCCTGACCTTCACCGGGAAGGTGTCGCTGCGGGAGATCCTGCGGCACGTCTACTGGATGGGGATCCAGAGCCTCCCCATCGTGCTGGTGACCTCCACCCTGGCGGGCGTCGTCACCTCGCAGCAGGGCGGCTACCAGTTCACCGGCTCCGTCCCGCTCTACATCCTGGGAAGCGTGGTGGTCTCCAGCGTGGTGCTGGAGCTGGGCCCGGTGCTCACCGCGGTGGTGCTGATCGGCCGGGTGGGGGCGCGGATCACGGCCGAGCTGGGGACCATGCAGGTCTCCGAGCAGATCGACGCGCTGCACTCGCTGGGGCGCGACCCGGTGCGGGTCCTGGCGGCGCCGCGGGTGATCGCCGGCGCGGTGTCGTTCCCCGTACTGGTGGCCATCGCCAACACGGTGGGGATCCTGGCCGGGATGGTGGCCGCGCGCGCGGCGCTGGGGCTCTCCCCCGAGAGCTTCATGTACGGTGCGCAGCTCTTCTGGCACAACTGGGACATGTTCTACTCGCTGGCGAAGGGGACGGTCTTCGGGCTGGTGATCCCCCTGATCGCCACCCACATGGGGCTGACCACGCGCGGCGGCGCCGAGGGCGTGGGCCGCGCCACCACCTCGTCGGTGGTGTTCATGCTCCTGGCGGTGCTCTTCGTGGACGCGCTGTTCCCGCCGCTCCTCCTCCAGTAGGGGCCGGGTGAGAGATAAAGGAGGCTGAGGGATGGTTGAATACGAGCAGCTGTACAAGACCTTCGACGCGCCCGTGCTCGCCGGGGTGGACCTGGCGATCCCGCAGGGGGAGACCATCGCCGTGGTGGGGCACTCGGGGACGGGGAAGAGCGTGCTCCTCAAGACCACGATCGGGCTGATCACCCCGGACCGGGGCGACGTGCGGATCGACGGGGAGTCGGTGTTCCGCGCGCGGGGGAAGCAGCTGGAGCGGATCCGCCGCAAGGTGGGCTACGTGTTCCAGAACGCGGCGCTCTTCGACTCCATGAACGTGCTGGAGAACGTGTCGCAGGGGATCCCGGAGGCGGAGCTGAAGGCGCTGCCGCGCGCCGAGCTGCTGCGCCGGGTGGGCGAGGCGCTGGAGCACGTGAACCTGGAGCCCCGCGCCGTGCTCACCAAGCTCCCCTCCGAGCTCTCCGGCGGAATGCGGAAGCGGGTGGGGCTGGCCCGGGCCATCATCGGCCGCCCGGAGATCCTGCTGTACGACGAGCCGGTGACGGGGCTCGACCCGGTGAACGGGACGGTGGTGCACCGCCTCATCGCCCAGCTCGCCGAGGAGATGGGGGTGACCTCCATCATCGTGACGCACGACATCGACGGGGTGCTCCCCATCGCCGACCGCGTGGCGATGCTCGACCGCGGCACGATCCGCTTCGTCGGCACCCCCGACGAGTTCCGCGCCAGCGACGACATCCTGGTCCGCGCCTTCCTGCACCGGGAGGTCCCGACCGAAGAGCTCCTGGAGGTGGTATGATTCAGCAGGCCCGCACCGGGTCGCCGCCCGCTGCCCCGAAGCCGGGCGGCGGAAGCGACCCCTCTCCGACCGTGCCCATGCGCTCCTCGCAACGTGAAGTCCAGATCGGCGTCTTCTTCCTCCTGGGGATCGTGGCGGTCGTCGTCGCGCTCATGATGCTGACCGACCCGGGGACGTTCCGGGGCCGCTACGACATCGTCACCAGCGTCCGCGACGCCGGCGGCCTGCGCAAGGGCGACCCCGTGCAGATGCGCGGCGTGAACGTGGGCCGCGTCCGCGGCTTCGCCATCACCGACCAGGGGGTGGTGATCAACATGGAGATGGAGCGGGAGTACCCCGTCCCGGCGGACTCGCGCATCTCGCTCAAGTCCGGCGGCCTCCTGGGCGGGATGATCGTGGAGGTCGTCCCCGGGCGCTCCGACGACGCGGTGGAGGACGGCGCCGTGCTCCCGGGCTCCACGGCGGGCGGGGTGTTCGACGTGGCCACCGGCGTGGCCGTGCGCGCGGACACCGTGCTCGGCCGCACCGAGGCGCTCCTGGCCCCCGCCACCATCCAGGCGGTGGGGAGCAGCGCGCAGGAGCTGCAGGCGATGCTCACCTCGCTGGCCGCGCTGGCCACGGAGCAGCGCCGGGAGATCGCGCTCCTCTCCGCCAGCCTGCGCCGCTCGGCGGAGGGGGTGGAGTCGGCCACCACGCGGCCGGAGCTGGCGCGCGCCGTGGCGCGGATGGACTCCATCACCCTGCAGCTCGACCGGAGCACCGCCTCGCTGAACCGCTCCACCGCCTCGCTGGAGACGGTGCTCGGGCGGATGGAGCGGGGGGAGGGGACGCTGGGGAAGCTGTCGGCGGACGAGACACTGTACAACAACCTGAACCAGGCCGCGGAGCGGGCGAGCCGGACGGCGGCCAACGCCGACTCGCTCATGGCGGACATCAAGGCGAACCCGCGGCGGTACATCGACCTGAAGGTGTTCTGACCGGCACGCGGGCAGGGCAAAGCAGAGGGGGCGGATCCGCTGTGGATCCGCCCCCTCTGCTGCGTCGGTAGACGGCCGTCAGAACGCGAAGCCGATGTTGACCAGGCGGATCGTGGGGACGAACTCGTTCTCGTCGTCGCGCTCGTACCCGAGGAGCCGCTTGAGGCCGAACCCCGTCCCCACGTAGAAGTTGTCCCGCTTCCCCATCAGCCAGCTGTAGTTGGCGTCGAACCCGAAGCCCGGGTACACCTTGCCGCCCACTTCCGTGATCCCTCCCTTGACGCCGAAGGCGAAGCGCTCCAGCGGCTGCCCCTGGGGGTAGTAGCGCCAGAAGACGTCCAGGTTGATTCCCCGGTCGCTGGTCGCGTTGTCCTCGTCGTCGAGCGTCAGGTACGACCCCCCGATCCCCGCCGTGGATTCGGAGGTGAGCACCCGCTCGTACTCCGCGTTGAACCAGTCGACCAGTAGCCCCAGCGGGTTCGCCGAGATGGCCTGGCGGTAGGTGGTGGGCTCCCGGACCACCTGGGCACGGGCCTCGGGAGCCGGGGCCAGACCCAGGACGGCGGCGAACGCGGTGGCGGACAGCCACCGGGTGATGGGCTTCATGTGGAGTTCTCCGGTAGGGAGGGCGCAGGGGCTCTGGTCGGCCCGGGAACGGGTGCCCGACTGTACTGCCTGGATGCTCAGAAGGCGAACCCGATGTTGACCAGGCGGATCGTGGGGAGCACGACGGGGGTGTCGGAATCCACGTCGCCCCCGAAGAGGCGCTTGGCGCCGATCCCCGTCCCGATGTAGAACCGGCGGCTGCTCCCCACCAGCCAGTTGTAATCGATCTCGACCCCCAGGCTGAACGCGGACACCGACTCGCTCCCGACGTTGCCCAGCACGTCGTTCTCGGAGACCTGCGCGTAGCCCAGCGTCCCGCCGATGGCGAAGCCGGCGAACGCCTGCGCCTGCGGGTAGTAGCGGTATTTGCCGTCCAGGGAGAAGTAGTCCGCCTCGTCGAAGAGCGTGATGTACGATCCGGCCAGGCCGAACGTGGTGCTCGGGGTCAGGATGCGCTCGTACTCGGCGTTGTAGTACTCGAACAGCAGGCCGAGCGGGTTGGCCGAAAGGACGTTCCGGTACTGCGGTGGCGGCGCCTCCTGCGCGGCGGCGGAGGAGGCCGAGCCGAGGGCGACCAGGGCGGCGCACGCGGCTGCGGACAGCCACCTGTGGGTGGGCTTCATCTACGTTCTCCGAGCGTGGAGTGGATCGCCGCGCGGGCTGCGCGGCGACTTGGGATCGGTCCTGCGTGGCGCGGGAGCGAAGAGCAGAAGGGGTGCCGTGTTCGCCGGGGAATGCAAGCGGAAGCGATGCAGGGGCTTGCCCGCGGGAGCGCTCCCGTCCGCACGGCCCCGCCGGACTCCGCGGGGGACGCCGGCTGTTCACGGGGGAGGACGACGCTCCGGAGGATCGGTCACTCCACCAGCTCGGGGAGCTACTCCGTCCAGCGCAGCTCCGGCGCCTCCGGCAGCTCGCTGATCTCGGCGGCCAGGCGGTAGAAGGTGCGCAGCCCTTCCAGCATGGGCGCGTCCAGCTCGTAGGAGAGGCCGGCCCAGTAGTCGTCCAGCATGGCGGGGTCGAAGCCGAAGTGTTCCGCGTAGCGGCACGCCAGGTCGGCGCGGTGCTCGTGGCCGTAGGCGCGCGACTCCAGCAGGGCGGCGTGCAGGCGGCGGATCCCCTCGCCGCCGTCCGGCCCGCTCCCCGCCTGCCACACCGCGAAGGCGAAGGGGAGTCCCGTCTCCTCCCACCACTCCGTCCCCAGGTCGAAGCGGAAGCGCCGCTCCGGGTACAGTCCGGGGCGGAGCGCCACGTCGCCGATGAAGAGCGCGCCGTCCGCGCCGCCCGCGAACGGGTCCTCCGCCGCCTGGTCGAACCAGGTGAACCGGGGGGCGACCCCCCAGCGGACGCGCAGCAGCACCTTGAGGAGCACCACCGAGGTGGCGGAGGCGGTGGGCATCGCCACCGTGCGCCCGTCCAGCTCGGAGGGGTGGCGGTCCGCCAGGAGGAGGATGCTGCGCACCGGGCCGCGCGAGCCGATGACCAGCTCCGGGAGGACCCGGTAGCGGTCGGCGTGGCGCGCGTACTCGATGCTGGAGCAGGGCGCCACGTCGATCCGGCCGCACTCCAGGAGGGCGTTCAGCCGCGAGGGGACGCCCTCCTCGATCCGCAGCCACTCGGGAGGCCCCTGATCGATCAGCCCCGCGTGCACGGGGAAGCAGTTGCTGTAGACGATGTGGCCCAGCCGGACCCGTCCGTTCCCTTCCCGCATTCCGTTCCGTTCCGGTTGAGCCTCGCCCCGCCTCTCCACTACGCCTCCGCCTCCGCGCCGAACGCCCGCCGCGCTGCCTGCTCCACCAGCTCGGCGGCGCCGTCCACCCCCAGCATCCCGGTGTCCACGCACAGGCCGTACAGGGTGGGGTCCAGCCAGTCCCGCCCGAAGTGCTCGCGCACGTACCGGCGCCGGTCCGCGTCGGAGCGGCGGATGCGCTCCGCCGCTTCGTCCCGCCCTACGCCGTAGCGGTCCCGGGCCCGCTCGGCCCGCACCGCGAACGGTGCATGCAGCAGCACGTGCAGCGAGCGGGGGTGCTGCTGGAGGATGCACTGCGCGCCGTGGCCCACGACCACCGCCGGCCCCTCCTCCGCCGCCGCCGCCACGATCCGCCGCGCGGCGCGCGCCGCCAGCTCCGGCGACATGGGGGGCGCGACCTGGGCGGGGAGCACTTCCGGGAAGCCCTCCGAGAGGTACATCCCCAGCCGCTCCACGAAGCTCTCCACCCGCTCGTCGCAGTGCTCCACCTGCTCGGGCGCCACCTCCAGCTCCGCCGCGATCCGCTCCACCAGCGCGCGGTCCAGCAGCCGCCACCCCATGGCCTCCGCCACGCGGGTGGCCACCGCTCCGCCCCCGGCGCCGAGCTGCCGCGCGATGGTGATGACCGCCATGCGTCCTCCGTGGTGGGGGGTGCGCCCTTCCTGCGGGTGCTCCCAAAGTGGCGAGCCCCCTCCGCGCGTGCAAGCGGCCGCGGGAGCGTTGCGGCGCGTGGCGTGGGATGTATGTTCCCATGGGAGATCGCTTCCCTGCGGCATCCCTTCCACGACCCTCCCCAGCGTGCCCATGGAGAGACGCGAGTTCGCGAAGAAGGCGGTTCTCGGCCTGGCGACCGGCGGCCTGGCCGCCTGCGCCGGGGGCGAGGAGGCGGGCGGCGGCGCCCCCGCGGTGCAGACCGGGCGGCGGGTGATGTGGCGGATGGTGTCCAGCTTCCCGCGCGGGCTGGACACCATCTACGGGGCCTCCGAGACGCTGGCGAAGCGGGTGGAGGCGCTCACCGACGGGCGCTTCCAGATCCGCGCCTACCCGGCGGGGGAGCTGGTCCCCGGGCTGCAGGTGCTGGACGCGGTGCAGCAGGGGACGGTGCAGGCCGGGCACTCCGCCTCGTACTACTACACGGGGAAGAACCCCGCGCTCGCCTTCGACTGCGCGGTCCCCTTCGGGCTCACGGTGCGCGGCCACAACGCCTGGCTCCTGCACGGCGGGGGGCTGGAGCGCATGCGCGAGCTCTTCTCCGACTTCAACGTCGTAAACTTCCCCGGCGGGAACACGGGGACGCAGATGGGCGGGTGGTTCCGCCGCCCGGTCCGCTCCCTGGCCGACCTGCGCGGGCTGAAGATGCGCATCCCCGGGCTGGGCGGGGAGGTGATGAACCGGCTGGGCGTGTCCGTGCAGGTGCTCTCGGGCGGCGACATCTACCCGGCGCTGGAGCGCGGGACCATCGACGCCACCGAGTGGGTGGGGCCCTACGACGACGAGAAGCTGGGCTTCCAAAAGGTGGCGAAGAACTACCACTACCCCGGCTGGTGGGAGCCGGGCCCGGCGCTCTCCTTCTACGTGAACCGCCGCGCCTGGGACACGCTCCCGAAGGGGTACCAGGAGGCGTTCGAGGTGGCCTCGCGCGAGGCCAGCCTGGACATGATGGCGCGGTACGACGCGCTGAACCCCCCGGCCCTCGCCCGGCTGGTGGGGCAGGGGGTGCAGGTGATTCCCTTCCCGCAGGACATGATGGAGGCCGCGCTGCAGCAGTCCACGGCCCTCTTCGAGGAGCAGGCCGGGGCCGACGCCGCCTACCGCCGCATCTACGACGAGTGGAAGAAGGTGCGGGGGGAGACGTACCGCTGGTTCAGCACCGCGGACCAGGCGTATGAGAACTTCGCGTTTCCCCGGCTCGCGGCGCGGCATGGAACCGGGTGAGACGGCAGGTGCGGAGTTTTCTTCCCATTCACCCGCCACCGGGAGCTGCGCATGACGGCGACGACCTCTCCCTCCGGGGCTCGGTCCACGGCGCCCGGGGCGACCCGGCATCCGACCGTGCGGAACTACGTCCGTGGGGAGTTCGTGGAGGTGGAGCGGCCGCTCCTGGACGTGTACGGCCCGCGTGACGGAAGCGTGATCTCGCGGGTCCCGCTGTCCTCCGCCGGGGAGGTGGACGGCGCGGTCCGGGCGGCGCAGGAGGCGTTCCCCGGATGGGCGGGAACTCCGCTGAAGGAGCGGGTGCAGGTCTTCTACCGCTACCGTGCCCTGCTGGAGCAGAACCTCCGGGAGCTGAGCGAGCTGATCGTCGAGGAGCACGGAAAGGTGTACGGCGAGGCCGAGGCCGAGGTGCTCAAGGCCGTCGAGCTCACGGAGTTCGCCTGTTCGCTGCCGCAGATCGCCGTGGGCGAGGTGATGGAGGTGAGCCGGGGCGTGGAGTGCCGCGTGGACCGGCACCCGCTGGGGGTGGTGGCCTCCATCGTCCCGTTCAACTTCCCCAGCATGGTGCCGCACTGGACCATCCCCAACGCCGTCGCGCTGGGGAACTGCATGGTGCTCAAGCCCTCCGAGATGGTGCCGCTGTCCGCGCAGCGCATCGCGGCGCTCCTCGCGGAGGCGGGGCTCCCCCGGGGCGTCTTCAACGTGGTCAACGGAGCCCGGGAGGTGGTCGAGGCCATCTGCGACCACCCCGGGATCGAGGCGGTCAGCTTCGTGGGCTCCACCCGCGTGGCGAAGGCCGTCTACCGCCGGGGCACCTCCAGCCTCAAGCGCGTGCTGGCGCTCGGCGGAGCCAAGAACCACATCCTCCTGATGCCGGACGCCGACCCGGAGATGGCCTCCAGCAACATCGTCGCCTCGATGGCCGGCTGCACGGGGCAGCGCTGCATGGCGGCCTCGGTGCTGGTGGCGGTCTCGGAGACCGACTCCATCATCGCCCGGATGGTGGAGCACGCCCGCGGGCTCGTCCCCGGCGAGCACGTGGGCCCGGTCATCTCCCGCGAGGCCAGGGAGCGCATCGAGCGCTACATCGGCGAGGCCGAGGCGGCCGGGGCCAGGATCCTGCTGGACGGGAGGGGCGCCGTGGTTCCCGGAAGGGAGGAGGGGTTCTACGTGGGGCCGACGGTGATCGACCACGTCACGCCGGAGATGCGGATCGCGCAGGAGGAGGTCTTCGGCCCGGTGCTGGCGATCGTCCGCGCCCCGGACGTGGACCGCGCGCTGGAGATCGAGAACCGCTCCCCGTACGGCAACGCGGCCTCGGTGTTCACCGAGAGCGGCGGCCTGGCGCGCTACGTCGCCGAGCGCGCCAGCGCCGGGATGGTGGGGGTCAACGTGGGGGTCCCGGTCCCGCGCGAGCCCTTCGGGTTCGGGGGGTGGAACGACTCGCGGTTCGGCGTCGGCGACCTCACCGGGCGGAGCTCCATCGAGTTCTGGACCCGCTCGAAGAAGACCACGACCAAGTGGAACCGCGAGGCCGGAGCCAACTGGATGTCCTAGCCGCGCGGGAACGCCGGATCCTCCCAACCACGGATCGCCGAGGGCGGGCGCGCAGCGCTCCCGTCCCGGCGCTCCTCCGAGCCGAGACGCCCATGCCCGGACCGACGACCGCCCCGGTGGAGATGCCCGCCTTCGACTACGCGCCCCGCCCCTACACCGGGCCCTCGCGGGAGGAGGTCCTGGAGATGCGCCGGCAGTACGTGAACCCGGCGGTCTTTACGCTCTACGGGGAGCCGCTGATGATCGTCGAGGGGAAGATGCAGTACCTCTTCGACGAGACCGGCCGGCGCTACCTGGACCTGTTCGCCGGGATCGTGACCGTGTCCTGCGGTCACTGCCACCCCGCGATCCTGTCCCGCGTCCAGGAGCAGGTGGCCACGCTCCAGCACACCACCACCATCTATCTCCACCCCAACCTGCCCGAGTTCGCCCGGAAGCTCGCCTCCAGGATGCCTCCGGGGCTGGACGTCACCTACTTCGTCAACAGCGGGAGCGACGCGAACGACCTGGCCATCGCCATGGCGCGGCTGTACACCGGGAACACCGACGTCGTCGCGGTGCGCAACGGGTACCACGGCGGCTCCCCCTCGGCCATGGGGCTGACCTCGCAGCACACCTGGAAGTTCCCGATCCCGCAGAACGTGGGCGTGCACCACGCCATGTGCCCGGATTCCTACCGCACCCCGTTCGCGGGAACGCCGGAGGAGGTGGCCTCCCGGAGCGCGGAGGACGTACGGGAAGTGATCCGGTACTCCACGCCGGGGAAGATCGCGGCCTTCATCGCCGAGCCGATCCAGGGGGTGGGCGGCGCCACGCGGGGTGCGCCCAACTACCTCAAGGAGGCGTACGCCATCGCGCGGGAGCACGGCGGGCTCTGCATCGCCGACGAGGTGCAGACCGGCTTCGGGCGGACCGGCGCCCACTACTGGGGCTTCCAGAACTACGACGTGGTGCCGGACATCGTGACCATGGCGAAGGGGATCGGCAACGGGATCCCGCTGGCCGCGGTCACCACCCGCCGGGAGATCGCGGAGAAGCTCGCGCAGCGGCTCCACTTCAACACCTTCGGAGGGAACCCGGTCGCCATGGCGGCGGGCTCGGCGGTGCTGGACGTGATCGACCGGGAGGGGCTGCAGGAGAACGCCCGCGTGGTGGGCGGACGCTTCCTGGACGGGCTCCGCGAGCTGCAGGGGCGGCACCCCCTGGTCGGCGACGTCCGGGGGATGGGGCTGATGCTCGGGGTGGAGCTGGTGAAGGACCGGGACTCCCGGGCTCCGGCGAAGGAGGAGACGGCCCAGCTCCTGGAGGAGGCCCGCCGGATGGGCGTGCTCCTCGGCAAGGGCGGGCTGGAGGGGAACGTGCTCCGGATCAAGCCCCCCCTGTGCATCACCGCCGGGGACGTCGACTTCGCGCTGGACGTCCTCGACCGGGCGCTCGGCCGGGTCCGGGGCGGCGCATAGACGTGCCCGAACCGCTGCCGCTCCTCCCGGACGCCGCGCGGGGCGCGGCGTCCGATCCCCGTTTCCCGAACCCGGAGCGACCGTGAACCGCCCTTCTCGCCTTTCCGTCCGTCTCGGGGGCCCGGCGCTGCTCGCGCTCCTGCTCTCCGCCCCGCTCTGGGGGCAGACCCGCGCCCGTGACCTGGGCGTTCCCTTCGACGGGACGCCGGGGCGCCTCAACGCCATCACCGACGTGCCCGGGGTGGAGGTGGGGCACACCACGCTGATCTCGGGGAGCGGCCCGCTGGTGGTGGGGAAGGGCCCCGTGCGGACCGGCGTGACGGCCGTCTTTCCCCGCGGCAAGGACTCCAGCGACCCCGTCTTCTCGGCGTGGTTCTCCCTGAACGGCAACGGGGAGATGACGGGGGCGGCCTGGGTGGACGAGTCGGGCTTCCTCGACGGGCCGGTGCTCATCACCAACACCCACAGCGTGGGGGTGGTGCGCGACGCCGTGATCGACTGGATGGCGAAGAAGCACCCCGGCTTCCTGTGGGCGCTCCCGGTGGTGGCCGAGACGTGGGACGGCCGGCTCAACGACATCAACGGCTTCCACGTCCGGCCCGAGCACGTCTTCTCCGCGCTCGACGGAGCCACCGCCGGCCCCGTCGCGGAGGGGAGCGTCGGGGGCGGGACCGGGATGATCTGCCATGGCTTCAAGGGGGGGATCGGCACGTCGTCCCGCACGCTCCCCGCCGAGCAGGGCGGGTACACCGTCGGCGTGCTGGTGCAGTGCAACTACGGGAGCCAGCGCCACATGCGGATCGCCGGGGTCCCGGTGGGGGAGGAGCTGACGGAGCCGGGGGTCTGCCTGGCCACCGACCGGGAGCCGGTGCAGGCCTTCGTCCGCAGGCTGCCGCGCTGCGGGCGGCCGGTCTCGGCCGCGGAGATCCCGAACACCGAGGCCGGGTCCATCATCATCGTGGTGGCGACGGACGCCCCCCTCCTCCCGCACCAGCTGGAGCGGCTGGTGACGCGGGCCTCGCTGGGGCTGGGGCGGCACGGGAGCATCGCCAGCAACTTCTCGGGCGACCTCTTCCTGGCCTTCTCCACCGCCAATCCCGGGGCGGGAGCGGCCACCGGCACCCCCTCGCTGGTCATGCTCCCCAACGACCGGATCGACCCGCTCTTCCTGGCGACCGTGCAGGCCACCGAGGAGGCGATCACCAACGCCCTGGTCGGCGCGGAGACCATGACGGGCGCGGACGACGTGCGCGCCCACGCGCTCCCGCACGACCGGCTGCGGGAGATCCTGGCGAAGTACAACCGGCTGCGGCCGGCGGCTCGGAAATGAGTAGCCGCCGGCTCCGTCAGCGGCTGACCAGCCCGGGGAAGAGGACCACCAGGAGCAGCGCGAGGAGCTGGATCAGGACGAAGGGGATGGCGCCGCGGTAGATCTCCTGGGTCTTCAGCTCGGGCGGGGCCACGCCGCGCAGGTAGAAGAGGCCGAAGCCGAAGGGCGGCGTCAGGAAGGAGGTCTGCAGGTTCATCGCCACCATCACCCCGAACCAGACCGGGTCGATCCCCAGCGCCAGCACGGCGGGGACGAGCAGGGGGATGATGATGAAGGCGATCTCGAAGAAGTCGATGAAGAACCCCAGCGTGAAGATCGCCAGGTTCGCGACGATCAGCAGCCCCACCGCGCCGCCGGGGAGGTTCGTGAGCAGCCCCTCGATCCAGAAGTCGCCGTAGAGGCCGCGGAAGACCAGCGCGAACGCGGTGGAGCCGATCAGCAGGAACATCACCATCACGGTGAGCCGCATCGTGGCCTCCAGCGCGTCGCGCACCGCGGACACGGAGAGCCGCCGGTTGGCCGCGGCGAGCGCCACCGCCCCCACCGCGCCCAGCGCCCCCGCCTCCGTGGGCGTCGCCACCCCGGCGAAGATGCTCCCCAGCACCAGGACGATCAGCACCAGCGGGGGGACCATCACCAGCCCCACCCGGCGGGCCAGCGCCCCGGCCGGCACGTTGCGCACCTCGCGGGGGAGCGCGGGGGCGGCCTCCGGCTTCACCACCGCCACGCCCAGCACGTACAGGGCGTAGAGCCCCGCCAGCATCAGCCCCGGCACCAGCGATCCCACGAACAGGTCGCCCACGGAGACGCCGAGCTGGTCGGCGAGCACCACCAGGACCACGCTGGGCGGGATGATCTGCCCCAGCGTGCCCGAGGCGGTGATCACCCCGGAGGCCAGCCGGCGGTCGTACCCGTAGCGGAGCATGACCGGGAGCGAGATCAGCCCCATGGCCGTGACCGAGGCGCCCACCACCCCGGTGGCGGCGGCGAGCAGCGTCCCCACCAGCACCACCGCCAGCGCCAGCCCCCCGCGCATCCGCCCGAAGAGGATCCCGATGGTCTCCAGCAGGTCCTCCGCCAGGCGCGACTTCTCCAGCATGGTGCCCATGAAGATGAAGTAGGGCACGGCCAGGAGGATGTAGTTGCTCATCACGCCGAAGGTGCGATCCGGCATGGCGAGCAGCAGGTGCCAGTCGAAGTACCCGGCCTCCACTCCGATGAAGGCGAAGATCAGCGCCGTGCCCCCCAGCGCGAACGCCACCGGGTAGCCGGAGAAGATCAGCACCAGCGCCCCCACGAACATCAGGGGGGCGAGCCAGTCTCCCGTCATACCTCCTCCGGGAGGTGACGGCCCGGCTCCGGGGGCGGCGCCGCGCCGCGCAGGAGCGCCACCTGCTTCCAGATCTGCGCGACGCCCTGCAGCAGGAGGAGCGCGAAGGCCACCAGCACCACGGCCTTGATGGGGTAGCGGGGGAGCCCGCCCGGGTCCGGGGACACCTCGCGCACCGCCCACGACGCCACCACGGATGGCCAGGAGACCCAGAGCATCAGCACGCAGAAGGGGATCAGGAAGAGCACCGTGCCGAGCAGGTCGATCCACGCCTTCCCGCGCGGGCCCAGCCGGCCGTAGAGCACGTCCACCCGCACGTGGGCGTCCTCCTTGAGCGCGTACGCCGCGCCCAGGAGGAACACCAGGCTGAAGAGGTACCACTGGGCCTCCAGGTACGCGTTGGAGGCCAGGTTGGTGTCGGTGACGCGGTTCAGGTAGCGGGCGACGGCGTTGAAGGCGCCGATCGCCACCATGACCGCCACCAGCCAGAGCACGGCGCGGCCGACGAGGTCGCTCAGGCGGTCGATGGCGCGGGGGACGGCGCCGGAGGCCCCGCGGCGCGATGGCGGCTGGTACTCGGGAGACATGGGATCCGGTGGAGGAGGCGAGGGTCCCTGCCGGACGGAAGAGCGCGGTAAACTTACCGGTCGCGCCCGGGGAGGCAAGCGGCGCGGGGCTTGCGGCGCGCCCTCCCGCCGTCCTAAGCTCTTCGTCCACCTGTTTGCAGCCGGCGCGCCTTCCCGCACGCAACGAGGAGATCCGCATGTCCGCCCACCCCACGTTCGACCGGGAGCTGTACTGGCGCCGCACCCTCCGCCGCATCCTGCTCCTCCTGTCCGTCTGGCTCCTCGCCGGGCCCATCATGAGCATCGTGCTGGTGGAGCCGCTCAACCGCTTCTCCATGGGCGGGGTGCCGTTCGGCTTCTGGATGGCGCAGCAGGGCTCCATCTACGTCTTCGTCGTGCTGATCTTCCTGAACGCCTGGCTCGCCGACCGCACCGACCGCGAGTTCGGCGTGGAGGAGACGCCGGAGACCACGCGCCACGTGACCGCGTCGCACTGAGCCGCCCCCACGCGCACCCCACACTCCCGCACCCCGGTCTCCCATGGGCATCCAGGGCTGGACGTACGTCATCGTCGGGCTGACCTTCGCGCTGTACGTCGGCATCGCCATCGCCAGCCGCGTGCGGACCACGGCGGGCTTCTACGTGGCCGGGCAGGGGGTCTCGGCGGTGGGGAACGGGATGGCGACGGCGGCGGACTGGATGAGCGCCGCCAGCTTCATCTCCATGGCGGGGATCATCGCCTTCCTGGGCTACGACGGCGCGGTGTACCTCATGGGGTGGACGGGGGGCTACGTGCTCCTGGCGCTCCTCCTCGCGCCCTTCCTGCGCAAGTTCGGCAAGTACACGGTCCCGGACTTCGTGGGCGACCGCTACTACTCGTCCACGGCGCGCGTGGTGGCGGTGGTGGCGGCGATCTTCGTGTCGTTCACCTACGTGGCGGGGCAGATGCGCGGGGTGGGGGTGGTGTTCTCGCGCTTCCTGCAGGTGGACGTCACCTGGGGGGTGATCATCGGGATGGTGATCGTGGCCTTCTACGCGGTGCTCGGGGGGATGAAGGGGGTCACCAACACGCAGATCGCGCAGTACTGCGTCCTGATCTTCGCGTACCTGGTGCCGGCCATCGCCATCGCGCTGCTCCTCACCAACAACCCGGTGCCGCAGGCGGCCATCGCGGACATCCTCCCGCGGCTGGACGCCATCTCGCGCGACCTGGGGCTGACGGGGTACTCGTCGCCGTTCACGGACCTATCGTTCATCAACGTCCTCTTCATCACCATCGCGCTGATGGTGGGGACTGCGGGGCTCCCGCACGTGATCGTGCGCTTCTACACGGTGCGCAGCGTGGCCGCGGCGCGCTGGAGCGCGGGGTGGGCGCTGCTCTTCATCGCCTTCCTGTACACCACGGCGCCCACCATCGCCATCTTCGCCAAGTTCTACATCCTGGAGTCGCTGGCGGGGCGCCCCCTGGCCGAGGTGCAGGCGGTGCCCTGGGTGCAGAACTGGATGCAGACGGGGCTCATCACGCTCCAGGACGCCAACGGGGACGGCATCATGCAGGCGCCGGAGCTGTTCGGGGCGAACGGGCTCACGGCGAGCATCGACCGGGACATCATCGTGCTTGCGCTCCCGGAGATCGCGCGGCTGGCGCCGTTCATCATCGCGCTGGTGGCGGCGGGCGGGCTGGCGGCGGCGCTCTCCACGGCGTCGGGGCTGCTGATCGTGATCTCCAGCGCCATCGCCCACGACGTGTACGGGCACCTGATCAACCCGGAGGCGTCTGACCGCAAGCGGCTCCTGGTGGGGCGCATCACCATCGCCTTCGCAGTGGTGGTCGCCGGGTTCTTCGGGATCTACCCGCCGGGGTTCGTGGCGGAGGTGGTGGCGTTCGCCTTCGGGCTGGCGGCGGCGAGCTTCTTCCCCGTCATCATCCTGGGGATCTTCTGGAAGCGCGCCACGCGGGAGGGGGCGATCTGGGGGATGATCATCGGGCTGACGTTCACGGCCGTCATGATCCTGCTGATCCGCACGCCGCAGATCCTGCAGTTCCTGGCGCTGGAGAAGCCGGTGATCGAGAGCTTCTTCGGGGTGAACGCGCAGGGGATCGGGACAGTGGGGATGCTGCTGAACTTCGCGGTGATGGTGGTGGTGAGCCTGCTCACCCCTCCGCCACCTCCCGAGGTGCAGGAGATGGTGGAGGGGATCCGGTACCCACGGGCGATGGGCGGGGAGGTGGTGGAGGCGAGGCCGTAGGAGAAATGAGCCGGGCGCAGTCACGCGCGTGTTCGAACATGGACGCGCGCCGTCCTGAGGCAGGCATATCGTCGAATGATGGGAAGGTGAGGCCCGCCGGTTCCCCCGTTCCTGATATGCTGACTAATCCCCGCAGGAGGTGTTTGGGGTCCAGGAAGGGTTTCCACCAACGAAGTCGGCCTGCGCCATGCACTCTTCCCAAGTGAAGTTCTCGTGAAGGTCAACCCGCCCGTTGCGTTCGATGCGGCAGCAGCCACGGGCGGTCTCTGCCCTGTCGGACGCCTCAGAGTGCTTGCTGGTTCGCGGATCGGGGCTGCTCATGATCTTTCCTCTCGCGTTCACGTTCGCTGTTAAGGTGCCTTCACAAACGGAACCTGCAAATAGGTGGTGAACTCCGCGACCGTTGCCGAGACAGTCGCTACCCTGGGTATCGTATCCGAAACGAGCACCGCACGCGCGACCAACCTATCGCGGCCCGATTCGAGATCCCTTTCCGCCCGGACCTTGATCTCCCGAGCTCCAGCCGTACGTCTGAAAGATCCCGCGGTTGTGGAAAACGTGACAACGCGGGGGCTCGCACCCGGCGGAAGGACCGCGAGAAGTGTGTCTTCCGATGCACCGTTCGCGGTGAGCGGGAGGGGGTGGTTTACGCGGAATAGCCCAATGATCTCGGAGAGATGGACCTCGTCGGGGCTCCGCTCCAGTTCCGAGGTAAGCTCGTCGCAAGAGACTAGGAATAAAACGGCGGCGAAAAGTGGAACAAGCGTGCGGGGGCTCCTGAGCCGGCAGGCAATCCGTCGTCCTGAGGGGTCGAGGATCATGGTTGTACCTTTTGACGTTAGAGGCGGTGCAGCCAGAGCGCTACCTGATGCCAAGCAGGGCGACAAGAGGCCCCAGCACCTGTTTCATTTCCAGATCGGCTGTGGCGCTGACGAATACATCTCGCTTGACCCGCTGGCGAGATATCAGTGGGTTCGCATCCTTCTGCTTAAACCAGATCACACCTCCGTTAACTCGCATGAAGTCAAGGCCTAGCGGCCCTCGGATGCCGACCCCGGCAACTGGCGAACCAAAGGTGAAGAACTTGCTTACCTCCACCTCGGAGTAGATCTCCTGAAAAGCTATTCCGCCAAACATGCTGATTTGCCTCGCCAGCCTCGCGCCTGGGCCGGAAGTGAATGAGTCATCCTCGTTCTTGTTGATAGGAATGAAATGGAAGTGGGAGCTCGTGACCAAACCCCAGTTCCCGGCATTCTCGCTCCTCAGAACGCCGACATCCGCGTCGAAGTGCTGCGCAAGCGAGGCTTTCGGCCTGCCAATTATCTGGACCGTATCGAATGCCGCGCCCTCGTAGAATCGGAACCGGAAGAGGTACTCGACGTTGGGTTGCAAGGGCTCGATTGCGAACGCGAAGTCTTTCGATTTGACGACATGACTCTTTGGAATGGATTTCCTCGTGGGACGACCCCGTATGAATAACCTGTTGTTTTCGTCCCTATCTGCTACCCCGTAGGTCAGCACGATGCTGTCGGCAGGGTTCGCGAGGGTTCCACGAATCCAGAACCGTTCCCGGAATGGCAGCCCCGTCTCGAACTGCTGCGCTGCGAGGTCGACCTTGACGGTCTGCGCTGGCCTACGAGGAACCGCTGTCGCGGTTTGTCCGGCGAGCGCGGAGTGCGAGAGCAGACTGAGACCAATCGCGCAGGCGACAAGCATGGGTCTTAGCACGGCCTCCTCCTACTTTCGCTGGTGTTGGAAGCAGAGCGGATAGCGACCTCGACCAGCAGGTTTCCGGTTCTAAACACGGCGGCGCGGCCGCTATCCGATCAGGCTTACGGTTTAGAAGGACAAGGCTCCTCTTTTTCTCGGGCGCCTCCCGCGCGGTATTTCCCGTAAGGTAAGCGGGATGTCATCTGGGGAACGCGGGTTGCGTCGTGGTGTGTGATTTTCTGAGGCTGCTCCGACATGTCGCGAGAGCACGTACCCACCGCCCACTTGGCTAGGCGAATGATGCTTCCCCTCCCCCCCAGCTGGCAGGCCGTCGTCGGCGACGAGCTGGAGAAGCCCTATTTCCAGAAGCTGCACGAATTCCTGGAGAAGGAGCGGAAGGAGCACACCGTCTACCCGCCGGAGGACGAGGTCTTCACCGCGCTGGAGCTGACCCCGTTCGATGACGTGAAGGTCGTGATCCTCGGCCAGGACCCCTACCACGGCCCCGGCCAGGCGCACGGCCTCGCCTTCTCCGTGCGGCCGGGGGTGAAGCCGCCGCCGTCGCTCCGGAACATCTTCAAGGAGCTGCACGCGGACCTGGGCCGTAAGATCCCCAACAACGGCTACCTGGTGCCGTGGGCCGAGCAGGGCGTGCTCCTCCTCAACACGGTGCTTACGGTCCGCGAGGGCGAGCCCAACTCCCACAAGGGGAAGGGGTGGGAGAAGTTCACGGACGCCGTCATCCGCAAGGTGGGACACAAGGACGAGGAGGTCGTCTTCGTGCTCTGGGGCGCGCCCGCGGGGAAGAAGACTGAGCTGATCGACACCGACCGGCACACCATCGTCCAGTCCGTGCACCCGTCGCCGCTCTCCGCCAAGCGCGGGTTCTTCGGCAGCCGCCCGTTCTCGCAGATCAACGGAGCGCTCCAGAAGGCCGGGAAGGCCCCGATCGACTGGCAGATCCCCGACCTCTGACCCGATCCCGAACGCACATGCCCCGGTCCCACACGCTCCGGCTCGCCGCGCTCGCCGTCTTCGCCGGGGCGCCAGCCTGCACGCCGCCGCCCGCCGCCGAGCAGACCGCCCCCGTAACCGGTCTCGCCTGGATCCCGCAGGAGAGCGGCACCACTGCCTCCTTCCGCGGCATCAGCGTGGTGAGCCCGCAGGAAGCCTGGGCGAGCGGCACCGGCGGCGCCGTGCTGCGCACCACGGATGGCGGTGCGACCTGGCAGCGCGACACCGTCCCCGGCGCGACCGCGCTGGACTTCCGAGACGTGCACACGACCGGTACGGGCACCGCCTACCTGATGAGCATCGGGGAGGGGCCGCAGTCCCGGATCTACCGGACCACGGACGCCGGGCGGAGCTGGACGCTGCAGTACACCGTCCCGGGGCCGCAGGGATTCCTGGACGGGATGGCGTTCCGCGGCCCCGGGGAGGGCTTCGCCTACAGCGACCCGGTGGACGGGCGCTTCCTCGTCCTCGCCACCCGGGACGGCGAGGCGTGGAGCCCGGTCCCGCCGCAGAGCCTCCCGCCCGCCCTCCCGGACGAGGCCGGGTTCGCGGCGAGCGGCACCGGCATCGCCGTCCACGGCGACAGAGTCTGGTTCGGCACCGGGGGCGGGGCGCAGGCGCGCGTCTTCCGCTCCGAGGACGGCGGGCGCACCTGGGCCGTGTCGCCGACGCCGATGGCCGCCGGCTCGCCCGGGGCGGGGGTGTTCTCGCTGGCGTTCTGGAACGAGCGCGAGGGGATCGCCGTCGGTGGGGACTACACGAAGCCGCAGGAGAGCGCCGGGAACGTGGCGAAGACCACCGACGGCGGCCGCACCTGGCGGGCCATCCGCGGCGCCCCGCCGCGCGGGTACCGCTCCGGCGTGGCGTTCGTCCCGGGGACGGACCCGCGGCTGCTCATCGCCGTGGGCACCTCGGGCTCCGACTACTCGATCGACGGGGGGGAGAGCTGGACGCCCATCGACACGGTGGGGTACAACGCCGTGGCCGCGGCGGGGCCGGACGCGGTGTGGGCGGTGGGGCCGGGCGGGAAGGTGGCGAAGCTGCGGATCGGGCGGGAGCGGTAGGAGGGAAACGAAGGAGGGCGGCCCCCGTCCGGGAGCCGCCCTCCTTCTGGCGTCCGGCGCCGGGTCAGGGATGGGGCAGCTTGACCGGGCTGGGAACCCCCGCCCCCACCGGCGGCTGCCCGGTCAGGAGCGAGGTCCACGACTGCAGGCCCACCAGTCCGTCCGCGACCAGGCCGTGCAGCGTCTGGTACCTCCGGACCGCGTCGCCCGTCCCGGGGCCGTAGATCCCGTCGGCGGGGATGCCGAGCATCTGCTGGAGTGCGGCCACGGTGGGGCCGCGGTCGCCGGGGTGCACCATGGGCCAGGTGTCCGGGCGCGACGGGTCGCGGGCCGGCTGAAGCACGGTGGACCAGTCGATCCCCGCGCCGAGCTCCTGCGGCGACGCGACGATCTCGAAGTGCATCGCGTCGTAGTTGCTGTTGGGCGTATTGGGGTTCGCGTCCCAGTCACCGCCCCAGCGCCAGACGGGGACGCCCTGCCGCGTCCGGACGCGGTACACGTCCGCGATCATCTGCGGCGGCATGTCGGTGACCAGCCGGTCCCTGCGGAACGGGTTGCTGTTCCAGTTCACGTCCACCGCGATCCCGTAGGCGTGCAGGCTGTACCCGGTGCCCCCGGTGATCGTGCGGCAGTTGTACGCCCCGGTGTCCCCTGCGCGCACGGGGTAGCGGTGCGCCTGCAGGACCGAGCCCAGCGCCTGCACGGCCTCCCACGCGAGCTGGTGCACGGTGACCCGCACGCCGGGCACGATCATGCGGGTGACGAACGGCCCCGAGCACGGCGGCGCCCAGAGCTGGCGGAGTGCGGAGGTGGATCGTGCCATGTCGACCTCGCGGCTGGGGGAGGAAATCTCGAAGCCAGCCAGCGGGGAGCACGCCGGGGAGGCGTGCGCCCGCTGGAGCCGTCGGGGAGCGTGCTTCAGCTCTCGCGGCTCTCGTAGTCCGCCTTGAGGCGCGCCACCACGTTGGGGTCGGCCAGGGTGGTGGTGTCGCCGAGGGTGCGCCCCTCGGCGATGTCCTTGAGGAGCCGGCGCATGATCTTCCCGGAGCGGGTCTTGGGGAGGTCGCCCGCGAAGAGGACGGCGTCCGGGCGGGCGATGGCGCCGATCTTCTTCACCACGTGGTCGCTCAGCTCCTTCTTGAGCTCCTCCGACGGGGCCTGCCCCTCCTTCAGCGTGACGAAGGCCGCGACCGCCTGTCCCTTCAGCTCGTGCGCCTTCCCGACCACCGCCGCCTCCGCGACCGCCGGGTGGTCCACCAGCGCCGACTCCACCTCCATGGTGCCGATGCGGTGCCCGGCCACGTTGAGGACGTCGTCGATCCGGCCGATCACCCAGAAGTAGCCGTGCTCGTCCCGCTTCGCCCCGTCGCCCGGGAAGTAGACGCTCTCCCCCGGCTGGGCGTCGTCGCCGGAGCCCACCGTCCGGCCCGCCCACTTGGACCAGTAGGTCTCCACGAAGCGCTGCGGGTCGCCCCAGATCCCCCGGAGCATGGAGGGCCAGGGGCGGCGGATGGCCAGGAAGCCTCCGCCCACCGGGATCACCTCCCCGCTCAGGCTCAGGATGTCGGCGCGGATCCCCGGGAACGCCGTGGTGGCGGAGCCCGGCGTGGTGGCGGTGACCCCCGGGAGCGGGGTGATCATGATGGCCCCCGTCTCCGTCTGCCACCAGGTGTCCACGATCGGACAGCGCTCCCCGCCGACGTTGCGGTGGTACCAGATCCACGCCTCCGGGTTGATCGGCTCGCCGACGGTGCCCAGGAGCCGCAGCGAGGAGAGGTCGTACCGCTCCGGCCACTCCGTCCCCCACTTCATGAAGGCGCGGATGGCCGTGGGGGCGGTGTAGAAGATGGTGACGCCGTAGTCCTGCACCAGCCTCCAGAAGCGCCCGCGGTCCGGGTGGTCGGGGGCGCCCTCGTACATCAGGGCGGTGGCTCCGGCGGCGAGCGGCCCGTAGACGATGTAGGAGTGCCCCGTCACCCAGCCGACGTCCGCGGTGCACCAGTAGACGTCGTCGTCCTTGAGGTCGAAGACCCACTTCGTGGTGGCGTACGCCTGGGTCAGGTAGCCCCCGGTGGTGTGCATGATCCCCTTGGGCTTCCCCGTGGTCCCCGAGGTGTAGAGGACGTAGAGGAGGTCCTCCGCGTCCATCTCCTCCGCCGGGCAGTCGGGATCGGCGCCGTCCACCGCGTCGTGCCACCACACGTCCCGGCCCGCCGTCATCTCCGCCCCGGCGAGCGTTTCGCCGTCCGCGCCGTGGCGCCGCACCACCAGCACCCGCTCGATGGTGGGGCACCCCCCCTCCCGCTCCAGCGCCTCGTCCGCGCTTCGCTTCAGCGCCACCACCCCGCCGCGGCGGTAGCCGCCGTCCGCGGTGATCAGGAGGCGGACCTCCGCGTCGCGGATGCGGTCGCGCAGCGACTCCGCCGAGAAGCCCCCGAACACCACCGAGTGCACAGCCCCGATGCGGGCGCAGGCCAGCATGGCGATGGCGGCCTCGGGGATCATGGGGAGGTAGATGGCGACCCGGTCGCCCCTGCGGACGCCCAGCTCGCGCAGCGCGTTCGCGGCGCGGGACACCTCGCGGTGCAGCTCCTCGTAGGTGTAGCTCCGGCGGTCGCCGGGCTCCCCCTCCCAGAGGAGGGCGGTCTTGGTGCGGCGGGGGCCCTCCAGGTGCCGGTCCAGGCAGTTGTAGGCGGCGTTCAGCTTCCCGCCCACGAACCACTTCGCGTACGGCGGCTCCCACTCCAGCACCCGGTCCCACTTCCGGAACCAGTGCAGCTCCTCCGCCCAGCCGGCCCAGTAGCCCTCCGGGTCCTCCTCCGCGCGCCGGTACGCCTCCGTGTCGGACACGTGCGCCTCCCGGGCGAACTCCGGCGGGGGCGGAAAGCTGCGGTCCTCCTGCAGCAGGGTGTCCAGCGGGATCTCGGACATCGGCACCTCCTCCTCGGCATCGGGACGGACGCGGCGGGGCGCGTCGCTCGCGCGGAACGGGACGAACGTTCGGAAGATTCCACGCCGTTCCGGCACCCGCAAGGGCGGTGCTAGGAGGTGCGACGCCCCCGCTCCGCGAGGCGTGCCGCGTGCCCGGCGCGCCAGAGCCACTCCGCGGCGTGCCGCGCCGCCACGGCCGCCGCCGCGAGGACGGCCAGGGCGGTCCAGAACTCGGACGTGATCCCCGTCCGCCAGATGGTGGGGGGGAGCTCCGGCGTCTCGGCGCCCAGCGCCAGCGCCGCCATCGAATTGTTGGCGGCGTGCAGCGCCACCCCCGCCCAGATGGAGCGGGTGGCGTACACCGCGTACCCGAAGGCGAGGCCCAGCACCAGGTGCACCGGCAGCACCCAGGGGAGGAAGTGGAAGGCAGCGAAGACCAGCGAGGTCAAGGCGATGGCCCGGCCCGGGCCCCAGCGCCGCTCCAGCGGGTGCTGGATCATGCCGCGGAAGACGAGCTCCTCCAGCAGCGGGGCCGCGACGACGGCGACGAGGGTGACGCTGAGCCGCCCCAGCGGGTCGCCGGTGAGCTGGCGGAAGGGCTGCAGCGTCTCCGGCGGGACCGGCACCAGCCGCACCCAGAGCTCCCCGACGCTCCAGGAGAGCGCGAACAGCACGGGGATCGACGCCAGCGTGGCCCGCGCCGCGCCGCGCCCCAGCGGGCGGATCCGGAGCAGCGCCCAGCGGCGGCGCTCCCCCGGCCGGCCGCTCCGCAGCACGAAGGCGCGGAGGAACCAGGCGAAGAGCAGCGCCGCCGCCAGGATCGCGTACACCCTCGGCAGCAGGAGGAGCGCGCCGCCCATGAGCGCGTTCCAGCCGAGGAAGGCGGCGAGGATGATGGCGATCTGCGTGGCGAGGCGCCGCTTCGGGCTGCGATTCATCGTCTCGTGCGAGGAGGGCCCTGTCACCCGGGGCGGGCCGGTGGGAACGCCGGAAGGTACGTGTGTTCCGGCTCCGCGCCAACGCGCAGCGCGTTGTGGCGGAATGCATGCGCGGTTGCGGGGCCCGCGGCTATGGCGCGGCAGGCAGGGTAAGGGTATAGTGGTACCACTCATCATTTTGGACGCAAACGGGGCTCTCTCGACGATGCCGCGGAACCCGCACACCCGAAAGCCACGCCTCAGCCCCCCGGTCCGGCGCACGCGCCGGCGGTGGCGGGTCCCCCCGGCGATCACGCACGGGGAGGAGCCGTTCGAGGGTGCGGGAATCCTGGAGGAGTTCGGGGGAGGGTTGGCGCTGATCCTCTGGCACTCGGTGCGCGACGTGTCGCTGTGGGCCGCCTCGCCCGAGGACCGGCGGGACGGGCTGTTCGCCGCGGGCGCCGAGGAGCGCCGCCGGGCCGCGATCGGGGCCGAGAGGCTGGAGCCCGGGCTGGAGGTCCCGCTCCTGGAGATCTCCGAGCTGCTCGGGAACCCCGACGCCCTCACGGGCGAGCTGGCCTCGCGGGCCTGCCTCCAGGTGGCCCAGTGGGCGGACGACCGCGGCGCCGCCGCCACCGCGCTGGCCTTCGCGCAGTCGGCCGCGTTCGCCGCGCCGATGGAGGCGGCCACGGCGTACACGGTCGCGCGCCTGGCGCGGCGCCGCGCGGAGCACGCGCGCGCCGAGAGCTGGTTCCGCCGGACGGTGGCGCTGGGGCGGCAGACCGGCGACTGGTCCGCGTACTCCCTGGCCTTCCTCGGTCTGGGCAACCAGTACCTGCAGCGCGGCAACCTCCCGGCGGCGCGCCGCTTCTACGTCCGCGCGCTCCGCGCCGCCCGCCGCCACGCCCTGCACTCCGTGGCGGGGATGACCCTCCACGACCTGTTCGTGCTCGCCACGCTCGCCGGGCGCGCGGACGAGGCGGAGCGGTTCGCCCGGGGCGCGTACGACGAGTACGGGTCCGACCACCCGCGCCTCCCCGCGCTGGCGCACGACGTGGCCTTCTTCTGGATGGACCAGGGCCACCACGCCCGCGCGCTCCCCGTGTTCCGCGCGCTGCTGCCGCACCTCGCCTGCTCGGGCGAGCGCCCCATCGTGCTGGCGAACATCGCCCGCGCCGCCGGGGGCGTGGGCGACCGCGCCGGGTTCGAGGAAGCGGCGAGCCGGGTGTGGGAGATGGCCGAGGCCGGCGAGTTCCGCGAGGGCGCGGCCGACGCGCTGCTGGAGGT
>DASYWD010000216.1 GCA_035936415.1 Longimicrobiaceae bacterium | reverse complement strand
GGAGGGGGCCGGTGAGCGCCCCGCGCACGGAGCCCAGGGCGGAGCGGAGCGGCGAGGGGCGCCGCCGCTCCGGGCTCCCCAGCCTGGCGATCCGCCGTCCCATCGGGACGGTGATGCTGACCACGGTGGTGCTGGTGCTGGGCGGGTACTTCCTTTCCGGGCTCCCGCTGGACCTGCTCCCCAGCATCAGCTACCCGCAGGTGCGCGCCTCGGTCACCAACCCCGGCGTGGAGCCGGAGGTGATGGAGGAAACGGTCGCCAAGCCGCTGGAGGCGGCGCTGGCGGTCACGGAGGGGGTCACCCGGATCGAGACCGAGGTGCAGGAGGGGCGCGTGGGCGTCAACCTGTTCTTCGACTACGGCACCGACGTGGACCTGGCGCTCCAGGACGCCGCCAAGAACCTGGAGCGCGCCCGCGCCCGCCTCCCCGAGGAGGCAGACCCGCCCACCATCTTCAAGTTCGACCCCTCCCAGATCCCGGTCTACGAGGTGGCGTTCTCGTCCCCCACGCGCAGCCTGATCGACCTGCGCGACTGGGTGGACCAGCGCCTCCGCCCGCAGCTCCTCACCCTCGAGGGGGTGGCGTCGGTGGACGTCTCCGGCGGGCTGCAGCGCGAGGTGCAGGTGGTCCTCGACCAGGAGCGGCTGCGCTCCTACGGGCTCACCGTGGCCCAGGTGACCAGCGCGCTCCGCGCCGCCAACCAGAACGTGGCCGCCGGGCGCGTCGCCTCCCCCACCTTCGAGGTGGTGGGGAAGACCGCCGGGAAGTTCCGCAGCGTGGGCGACATCCGGGGCACCCTCCTGGTGCTGGGCAACGGCGCGCGCATCCCCCTGTCCGAGGTGGCGACGGTGAGCGACACCTCGCGCGAGCAGCGGCTCTACGCGCGGCTGAACGGCGTGCCCGCGGTGCGGCTCTCGGTGCGCAAGCAGCCGGACGCCAACACCGTGGCGGTCGCCGACGCCGTGAACGAGAAGCTGGCGTCGCTGCAGGGGAGCGCCTTCTTCCCCGCCGACATCGAGTACCGGACCCTGGAGAACCAGGCCAACTTCATCCGCAACTCGGTGGGCTCCGTCCGCAACGCGGCCATCGGCGGCGCGCTGCTGGCCATGATCGTGGTCTTCCTCTTCCTCGGCTCGCTGCGCAAGACCTTCGTCATCGGGCTGGCGATCCCCATCGCGATCTTCGCCACCTTCCTGATGATGGGGATGGGGAACCTGACGCTCAACATCATGTCGCTGGGCGGCCTCGCCCTGGGCGTCGGGCTCCTGATCGACAACTCCATCGTGATGCTGGAGAACATCTTTCGGCACACCAAGAAAGCCGAGGGCGAGGGGCTGGAGGAGGCCGCGCACGAGGGCGCCGCCGAGGTGCAGACGGCGGTGGTGGCGTCGACCACCACCAACCTGGCGGCGGTGGTCCCCTTCCTCCTCATCAGCGGCCTGACCGCGCTCCTCTTCCGGGAGCTGATCCTCACCATCTCCTTCGCCATCCTGGCGTCACTGCTGGTGGCGCTCACCCTGGTGCCGATGATGTCGGCGCAGTTCGGGAAGGTGCGCTTCACCAGCGGGCTGGCGAAGTCGCGCCTGATCCGCGGCTTCGACCGTGGCGTGGGGCGGCTCCGCGACGGCTACCGCCGCGCGGCGCCGCGGGTGCTCCGCTGGCGCTGGCTGGTGCTGGGGGGCGCCGTGGCCTCGTTCTTCGCCGTCATCCCGCTGGTGAGCGGGCTGGGGAACGAGTTCCTCCCGCAGGTGGACGACGGCGGTGTGAGCGTGGGGATCTCGCTCCCCCCCGGCTCCACCCCCACGGAGACCAACCGGATCGCGCTGGAGATCGAGGAGATGGTGCGGGAGATGCCGCACGTGCAGCACGTCTTCGCCTCGGCCGGCGGGATGTTCTTCGGCTCCGCCACGGTGGAGAGCGGCGGGCGCGGCTCGCTGGGGATCCGCCTGGCTCCGCCCTCCGAGCGGGAGATGACGGCGGACGAGTGGGTGCAGGCGCTGCAGCAGAAGATCAACGAGCGGGGGTACGCCGGCGCCCGCATCTTCGTCCGCCCGCCGCGCATCCGCGGGCTGCGCACCAGCAGCTCCGGCGAGGCGGTGGCCGTCACCATCCAGGGCGACGACCTGCGCGAGCTGCAGGCGATCGCCGAGGAAGTGATGGCGCGGATCCGCGAGGTGCCGGGGCTGGAGGCGGTGCAGCCCTCCACGGAGGAGGCCAGCCCGCAGATCGCGGTGGAGCTGGACCGCGAGCGCGCCGCCAGCATGGGGCTGGACGTGGCGGCGGTGGGGCAGGCGCTCCGCACCGCGCTGGACGGCACCGTTGCGACGCGCTACACCGAGGGGAACCGCGAGTACGGCGTGCGGGTGATGTTCCCGCGCGAGCGCTTCACCTCGCCGGAGGACCTGGAGTCGGTGGCGCTCTTCCCGGCGGGTGCGGGCGGCGCCCCGGTGTACCTGCGCGACGTGGCGACGGTGCGCCCGGCGCTGGGTCCCAGCACCATCCTCCGGGAGAACCAGAACCGGGTGCTGCGCGTCACCGGCGACGTGATCACGGACGTGGCCACGGTGGGCGAGGTGATGAACGGGGTCCGCGCCCGCCTGGCCGACCTGCGGCTCCCGGACGGGTACGGGATCCTCTACGGCGGCGAGGAGGAGGCCATCCGCGAGAACTCGCGGCAGCTCACCGTCGTGGTGTCGCTGGCGATCTTCCTGGTGTTCGTGGTGATGGCGGTGCAGTACGAGTCGCTGATCAACCCGTTCGTGATCCTGCTGGCGATCCCGCTCTCCATGGTGGGGGTGGCGCTGGCGCTCCGGCTCACCGGCACCCCGCTGGGCGCCCCGGTGATGCTGGGGGTGATCCTGCTGGCCGGGATCGTGGTGAACAACGCGATCCTCCTGGTGGAGTACATCGAGGAGTTCCGGCGCGTGCCCGGTACCTCCATGCTGGACGCGGCGGTGGACGCGGGGGCGGTGCGCCTGCGCCCCATCCTGATGACCACGCTCACCACCATGTTCGGGATGATCCCGCTCGCGCTGGGGCTGGGCGAGGGGTCGGAGCTGATGCAGCCGCTGGCCGTGGCGATGATCGGCGGCCTGAGCCTCTCCACCCTGCTGACGCTCTTCGTGGTGCCCAGCGCCTACGTGGTCTTCAACTCCCTGGGCGACCGGGTGAAGGGATGGCTCACCGGCGGCGGCCGGGAGAGGCGCGAGCTCCGGGAGGAGCCTGCGGCACCCGCACCGACGCCGGAACGGGACGTGCGTCCGCTGGGCGAGCCGGTCCCGGTGGGCGGCGATTGACGGAAGGGGAGCGGACGTGCCCGGGAGCCGCTCCGCCCTGGAGCGGCTCCCCGCTGGTTACCCGTGGGAGGGGAGGACGACGATGGACGGATTCTTCATGCGCCGGTTCGAGGAGGCCACGCTGGCGCTGCTGCGGGTGGCGGCGGGGCTCCTGTTCATGCAGCACGGCGCGCAGAAGCTGTTCGGCGCGCTGGGCGGGGCCGGACCGGAGGGAGGCGCGGTTCCGCTGGTGTCGCTGATGGGGCTGGCGGGGGTGCTGGAGTTCTTCGGCGGGCTGCTGGTGGCCTTCGGGCTCTTCACCCGCCCGGTGGCGTTCATCCTCGCGGGCCAGATGGCGGTGGCCTACTTCAGGGCGCACGCCCCGCAGGGCTTCTGGCCCATCCTGAACGGCGGCGAGCTGGCCGCCCTCTACAGCTTCGTGTTCCTGTACCTCTCCGCCCGCGGAGGGGGGCGCTACAGCCTGGACGGCCTGATCGGCCGGGGCCGCACGGCGCCGGAGACGCACACGGCGCGGGTCTGACGCGCACGGGCGGTACAGACGTGGTCCGGCGCGCGGGGCCGCCCTCCTTCGGGAGGGCGGCCCCATGCTGTTGGTGCAGTCCATTGCAGCGGTGGCGCGAGAGGCATCCCGGTGCCTATTCTATCATCGCGGCCGGACCAAGCTGTCGGCTGGGGCTCGCCCCTCCGGCACCGGCTGAGGAGCCGATCTCGACGCACAGAGACATGCCCGCACGCATCGAATTCCCTCACGAGCGCATCGCCGAGTTCTGCCGCAGGCACGGCGTCCGGCGGCTGCGGCTCTTCGGCTCCGTGCTGCGCGAGGATTTCCGCCCCGACAGCGACGTGGACGTCCTGGTGGAGTTCGAGCCGGGCGTCAGCGTGGGCCTCCTCACCCTCGCCGCACTGGAGCTGGAGCTGGGCGAGATCGTGGGACGCAAGGTGGACCTGCGCACCCCCAACGAGCTGAGCCGCTACTTCCGGCAGGAGGTGCTGGACGGGGCCGCGATCCTGTATGCGGCCTGAAGACCGGATGCGTCTGCACCACATGCGCGACGCCGGGCGCGAGGCCCTGCGCTTCGCGGCGGGGCGCACCCGTGCCGACCTGGACACCGACCGGCAGCTCCTCCTCTCGATCGTGAAGGACGTCGAGATCGTGGGCGAAGCCGCCAGCCGGATGAGCCCGGAGCTTCGGGAACGCCACCCCGAGCTGCCCTGGGCAGCCATCGTCGCCATGCGGAACCGGCTGATCCACGCGTACTTCGACATCGACCACGACATCGTCTGGAACACCGTGTTGGCCGACCTCCCGCCGCTCCTCTCTGCCATCGAGGCCATTCTCGAAAGCCCGGACGCGTAAGCCCCACCGCCCTCTGCACGGCAGCCTCGCGGGAGAGAACGCTGCCGAAATGCGGAAGCCCCGCCGCGGCATCTGCCACGGCGGGGCCTCGTCTATCTCGTCCGGATGGAGATGAGGGGAATCGAACCCCTGACCTCTGCAGTGCGATTGCAGCGCTCTCCCATCTGAGCTACATCCCCGGCACCAGTGGTCGATCAGGGACTCGAACCCCGGACCTCTCGCATGTGAGGCGAGCGCTCTAACCAGCTGAGCTAATCGACCGCGCCGCAGGACTCTACGTCCGCGGAGAGAAGAATCTAAACGGAACGGGCGAGAAGCTCAAGCTCCCCCTCGGTGGCATAAAGAGATGTCAGGTGGCACTTCTCCGTGCCGCCTCTCCGTATGCGCCCGGGCATCAGGGACCGGACGCCGCCTCCCCCGCGCCGAGCGGCGCCGGGAGGCCGTCGATGCTGGCGGCGTTCTTCTCGCGGCGGTAGGCGGGGAGGGTGTCCTCCTTCGCCTCCGCCCACCGCAGCAGGGTGTCCCGCTGCTCCACCATCTCCATGCGCGGGACGGCGTAGCCGCACGAGGTCTGCACGCGCGTGATCTCCGCGAGGACCACCTGGCGCGCGCCCGGGTAGTCGGGGAAGTGCCCACGCAGGGCCTCCCACCCGGGCGCGTCCGGCAGCACGACCCGCCCGCGCCCGTAGAGGCGGAGGATCTTCGGGGCGCCGGAGAAGGCGCAGAACAGGAAGGTGATGCGCCCGTTCTCCAGCAGGTGCGCCGCGGTCTCGTTGCCGCTTCCGGTGAGGTCCAGGTACGCCACGGACCGCGGGCCCAGGACGCGGAAGGTGTCGAGCCCCTTGGGCGACAGGTTCACGTGACCCGCCTCCGCCAGCGGAGCGGTCGCCACGAAGAAGAGCGGCTGCCGGGCGATGAAGTCCCGCAGCTCCGGCGTGATCTCGTCGAACAGCTTCGCCATGTCTCCTCCGTGTCCGGTACCGGTGCGCGCCGCCCTCGCCGGGCCCGCACCGGGAAGCGACGCAGGGCGGCGCCCCCTGTCAAGAGCGGTCCCGTTTTCGCGGGGCGGGGCGGCCATGGAAGCCATCGTATTCATCGGGATCCAGGCGTCGGGAAAGTCCACCTTCTACCGCGCGCGCTTCTTCGACACGCACGTGCGGATCAGCCTGGACCTGCTCCGCACCCGCCGCCGCGAGCGCCTGCTCCTGGCGGCCTGCATCGAGGCGCAGCAGCCCTTCGTGGTGGACAACACCAACGTCACCCGCGAGGAGAGGGCGCGGTACCTGGCCGCGGCCCGGCCGGCGGCGTTCCGCGCGGCGGGGTACTTCTTCGAGCCGGACCCCGCCGGCTCCGCCCTGCGCAACGCCGGGCGGGAGGAGGCGAAGCGCGTTCCCCCCGCGGGGCTCTTCGGCACGCTGAAGCGCCTGGAGCGCCCCACGGCGCACGAGGGGTTCGACGCGCTCTTCCGCGTGACGATCGCCCCCGGGGGAGAGTTCGCCGTGGAGCCGTGGGCCGGCGCGCCATCCGGCGGGTGAGGGCGCCCGCCCCTGGCGACGGGCCGGGACACACCGTATTCCTTCGGCGGCGAGCTCCCGTCCCCGCACTCCCGCGCCGATGAACTCTCCGGCACCCGATGCCCCGCCCCCGCAGGCGCGCTCCCCCGGGACGCTCGCGTGGCTCGTGGGCGCCCAGGGGCTCCTCCTGGCCACGCTGGTCCCCTGGTTCGTCGCGGCGGGGCTCTCGCTGGCGGCGCTCGGCGCGGCCGATCCGGGCGACCCGTGGCCGCCCCGGGTGTTCGTGGGGGTGGTGTGGAGCTATCCCATCCTCCCCGTGGCGTGCTCCCTGGCGGCCTGGCGGGCGTACGCGCGCCGGCGCTGGCGCCGGGCCGCGGTGCTCGCCGCCCTTCCCCTTCTCCCCGCCCTCCCGCTGCTCGCGTACCTGTTCTGGCTCGCCTGGCCCGCGTAAGATGATGCGCGCCCGCCGTCCTCCCGCGGCGGGGCGCGACCCCGGTCCTCCCCCACGCATGGACGCCACCACCACGCAGGCAAGCAGCGGCTTCTCGCCGTACATCTCCTTTGCGCGCGAGGAGTGGGCGCGGCTGCGCGGCAACACGCCGCTCACCCTCTCGGAAGAGGACCTGGCCGCGCTCCGCAGCGCCGACGAGTTCGTGTCCATGGAGGAGGTGACGGACATCTACCTCCCCCTCTCCCGCCTCCTCAACCTGTACGTGGCCGCGGCGCAGCAGCTGCACCGCGTCACCGACACCTTCCTGGCCCACCCCGCGGCCAAGGTGCCGTACGTGATCGCGGTGGCCGGGAGCGTGGCGGGTGGGAAGAGCACCACCTCGCGCGTGCTGCAGGCGCTCCTGGCCCGCTGGCCGGACCACCCGAGGGTGGACCTGGTGACCACCGACGGCTTCCTCTACCCCAACCGGGAGCTGGAGGCGCGCGGGATCATGCACCGCAAGGGGTTCCCGGAGAGCTACGACGTGCGCCGGCTGATCCGCTTCCTGGCCGACGTGAAGTCCGGCCGGGAGGAGGTGCGCGCCCCGGTGTACTCGCACCTGGTGTACGACATCGTCCCGGAGGCGGAGCTCACCGTGCGCCAGCCGGACATCCTGATCCTGGAGGGGCTGAACGTGCTGCAGGCCGGCGGGGGCGACGGCCGGCCGCCGCGCGTGTTCGTCTCCGACTTCATCGACTTCTCGCTGTACATCGACGCCGCCGAGGAAATGCTGGAGAGCTGGTTCCTGCAGCGCTTCCAGCGGCTGCGCGCAACCGCGTTCCGCGACCCCGCGTCGTACTTCCACCGGTACGCCGCCCTGCCGCAGGACGAGGCGACCGCCTTCGGCCGGCACGTGTGGGCGACGATCAACGCCGTGAACCTCCGCGAGAACGTGCTCCCCACGCGCGAGCGGGCCACGCTGGTGCTGGAAAAGGGCGAGGACCACCGGGTGGAGCGGGTGCGGCTGCGGAAGCTGTAGGGAGTGCGAAGTGCGAGGTGCGAAACGGGGGAGGATGGCTGATCTTCGGCTGAGCGTGGAGGGGGCGCGGGCGCTGATGCTGGCGGCGCAGGGGCTGGATGCGCGGCCGCGGCGCAGGGCGACGAAGGCGGACGTGCTGGAGACGATCCGGCGGATGGGGGCGCTGCAGATCGACACCATCCACGTGGTGGCGCGCAGCCCGTACCTGGTGCTCTGGAGCCGCCTGGGCGACTACCCGCAGCGCTGGCTGGAGGAGCTGCTGGCGGAGGGGGCGCTCTTCGAGTACTGGGCGCACGAGGCGTGCTTCCTCCCCACGGAGAGCTTCCCGCTCTTCCGGCACCGCATGCTGAACGCCGAGGCCATGCGCTGGAAGTACTCGGCGCCTCTCATGGCGAAGCGGGACGAGGTGGAGCGGCTGCTGGCGACCATCCGCGAGCGCGGCCCGGTGCGCTCGGCCGACTTCGAGCGGACGGACGGCAGGCCGGGCGGGTGGTGGGAGTGGAAGCCGGAGAAGCGGATGCTGGAGTCGCTCTTCACGGCGGGCGAGCTGATGATCGCCCGGCGCGAGCGATTCCAGCGGGTGTACGACCTGCGCCAGCGGGTGCTCCCCGGCTGGGACGACGCGCGCCTCCCGCCCAAGGAGGAGACGGACCGGGCCCTGGTGCTCCAGTCCGTGCGGGCGCTGGGGGTGGCGAAGGCGCGCTGGGTGGCCGACTACTTCCGCATGCCGAAGCGGGGGACGCCCCTGGTCCCGGAGCGGCTGGCCGGGGAGGGGGCGCTGCTCCGGGTGGAGGTGGAGGGGTGGACGGAGCCCGGGTACGTGCACCCGGACCACCGGGAAACGGCGGAGCGCGCCGCCGCGGGGGAGATCCGCCCGCGGCTCACCACCGTGCTCTCCCCCTTCGACCCGCTGGTGTGGGACCGGGCGCGCGCGCGCGAGCTGTTCGGGTTCGACTACCGGCTGGAGTGCTACACCCCCGCGCCGAAGCGGCGCTTCGGCTACTTCGTCCTCCCCATCCTCCGCCGCGGCGCGCTGGTGGGGCGGCTGGATCCCAAGGCGCACCGCCGGGAGGGCGTCTTCGAGGTCCGCGCCCTCCACCTGGAGCCGGGGGTCCGCGTCACCGGCGGCCTGGTGCGCGACCTGGCGCGGGCGCTGCGCGAATGCGCCGCCTGGCACGGCACGCCGGAGGTGGCCGTGCGCACCTCGGACCCGCCGGAGCTGGCGCGCCGCCTCGGCGAGGCGCTGGCCGCCGCCTGAGCGCGGCCGTCCCGTACTCTCCACCCTCCTCCCGGAGCCCACGATGACGGACACCCGCAGCGGAGTCGGGATCGGCGGGATCGGCCAGGTGGCGGTCAACGTGCGCGACCTGCCCCGCGCCGTGGCGTTCTACCGCGACACGCTGGAGCTCCCGCTCCTCTTCGAGATCCCCGGCGCGGCCTTCTTCCAGTGCGGCGCCATCCGGCTGATGCTCGCCCTCCCGGAGAAGCCGGAGCTCGACCACCCCGCCTCCATCCTCTACTACCGGGTGGACGACGTCCACGCCGCCTTCGCCGCGCTCACCGGGCGCGGCGTCCGGGCCGAGGGGGATCCCCACCTGATCGCGCGCATGCCCGACCACGACCTGTGGATGGCCTTCCTGCGCGACACGGAGGACAACGTCTTCGCACTGATGGGCGAGGTGCCGCGGGCGTAAGGGGCCCTTCTCCCGGGGCGGATTCACCGATATATTGTTGCATCCCCGGAAATACCCGTCGGAAATACCCGTCCGCTCGCTCCGCACCGCCCCGATGCGGCTCCCGGTGAGCGCACCGGCTCGCTCTGCGTCACGCGGTACCCCGCCCGCTCTCCGTCTCCATCCCGTTCTCCAGCAGGCGATTCCTCCGCGCACCGTCCCGGAGGAAGACGGATCTCCTTCGGCCGCAACCACTTCGCGCGGCCGATGGCGTGGATGCCGCCGGACCCCGCCGGCCCGCGACGGGTATGTCTATAGGAACCCAAGCCAACCTGCCGTACGATGCTGCACCCGCGCTTCCTCCTGCTGCTGTCGATGCTCGGCCTCCTGGCCGGGTGCGCGCAGCCGCATGCGCCCTCCCCGCCCGACGCGGCGCGGGAGCTGAGGCGCGGGCGGCTGCACGCGGCGGCGCTGATCCGGGAGACGCGCGCGGTGCAGGACCCGGACTCGGTGTCCGCCGAGGCCGCGCTGGCGGTGGCGTACCTGGAGCGGCTGCGGCTCGGGCTGGGGAGCCCCTTCCGCATGGCGGAGCAGGCGCTGGTGGACCCGCGCCTCCCGGACTCGCTCCGCGCGCCGCTTGCCTGGGCGATCCTGGCGCGCACGCTGGACGGGCGCGCGTACGAGGTGTACCCGGAGGTGCTCGAGCCGCTGGGAATGCGTGCGTTCGGGCCGGTGCGGGGGGACGGGGTGCTGCACCTGGAGCTGATCGGCTCCGTGCTGGAGGAGGCGCGCGACCCGCGGGCGGCGGAGCTGGGCGTGCGAACGGCGTACGCCATCGCCGCGGCGG
>DASYWD010000215.1 GCA_035936415.1 Longimicrobiaceae bacterium | reverse complement strand
GTCGGCACGGGCGCCGCACCGGCCGGGGAGACGGGCACGCGGGACCGGCACGCGGCGTTCCTGCAGGCCGCTGCCGGGCCGCAGGCCGCCGCTCCCGCGGCCTCGCAGGTCCAGCGCCCCGCGTCGCCCTACCAGATCATGGCGGGGACCCTCATCCCGGCGACGCTGGTGACGGGGATCAACTCGGACCTGCCGGGGGAGGTGGTCGCGCAGGTCACTCGGAACGTCTACGACACCCAGCAGCGGCACCTCCTCATCCCGGCCGGATCGAAGGTGCTGGGGAAGGTGGACAACCAGGTGGGGCTCGGGCAGGCGCGGGTCAACATCGCCTGGTTTCGGATCATCTTCCCCAACAACGCTAGCCTCGCCCTCCCGGGGTTCGGCGGGGTGGACGGGCAGGGCGCGGCCGGGATCCGAGACCGGGTGAACAACCACTACGGCCGGACCTACCTGAACGCGCTGCTGCTCTCGGCGATCACGGCAGGCGTCCAACTCAGCCAGCCGCAGGGCGGCGGCGTGTTCGCGCAGCCGTCGCCGGGCCAGGTGGCGGCCGGCGCACTGGGGCAGCAGATGGGGGAGGTCTCTTCCGAGGCGATCCGGCGCAACATGCAGGTGGGCCCGACCCTGGAGGTCCGCACCGGGTTCCGGTTCTCAATCTACGTGAGCCGCGACCTCGTGCTGGAACCCTACGACCACGGCGGGGCACGGTGAGCCGCGGAGATCCACGCCGGGGCGATTCCAGATGGAATCGCCCCGGGCTTCATGGAGGTACCCATGCCGTACCGATCCCACACTCAGTCCGACCGCGCGCGGCGGGGCCACGGGTTCGCGCGCGCGGCGGCTCGTGACGCCTGGCTCGCCGTCGAAGCGGTCCTGCTGACGGCGGGCCTGTCGCTCGGCCTCCTGGCCGCCGCGCTCGCCGCGCTTCTGGGCGCGAAGCCGCGGAGGTGACGATGGGCGCGCCGCAGCTCTCGCAGACGGCCCGCTCCGGCACGGCCGACGCCGGGCGCGCCTTCCTGCTGTTGACGGGGTTGTGTCTCGCGTTCGGAAGCTGGTGCGCGACTCAGTTCGTGGCGTACCGCCTCGGCTTCCCGCGCGAGTTGGGTGCCCCGGCGTTCGTCCTGCCGGCCGACCTGCACCTGGCCGCGCGCGCGGCGCTGAGCCTGTGCCTGGGCGGGGCCGTTTTGGCGGCGGCGATCCCGGCGGCCCGAAGGTTCTCCCCTGCCCTGCTCCTCGTAGCGGGGGTGGTCTTCGTCCTCGTCCGCTGGCCCGTGTACGGGCCGGTGCATTTCCTCTTCTGGAGCCACGCCCACGGGGCCCGTGCGGAGTTCGCGGACGCGTTCTCCGGCGGCCGGTTCGTGCTGGGGCTCGGCACCTTCGCGGCCTTCGTCGCCGTCTCCTCGATCCGGAGGCACGGCCGGCTGCGCCTCCCGTCAGGCTCCTTCGGCACGGCGAAGTGGGGGGTGGGGTCCCGGCTGGCGCGGGAGCCGGAGGGGCTGGAGTTGGGGCGCCGCCTGGAAGACGGCGCGATGCTGCGCTACGGCGGAGACGGACACCTCATCACGGTCGTCCCCACCGGCGGCGGGAAGGGGGTTAGCGCGGTCGTCCCCACGCTCCTGCACTACCCCGGCTCCATCCTGGTGCCGGACGTGAAACCGGAGCTGTACGCCATCACGGCCCGCCGGCGGCGGGAGATGGGGCACAAGGTCGTCTGCATCGACGGCTGGAACGAGGTAGGCGGAACGGACGGGATCAACCCCCTCGACTTCATCGACCCGGACAGCCCGGACGCGCTGGACGACGCGGAAATGGTCGCGGACATGTGCGTGGCCGCCGCGGAGCAGCACTCGAAGGAGCGGCACTGGACGGAGGAATCGCTGGCCCTCATCACGGGGATCGTGCTGCACGTGAAGACCACGGCGCCGCCGGAGCTCCAGAACCTCCCCCAGGTGCGGCGGCTCATCATGCTCCCGCGCGGCACGCCGGAGGAGCCGGGAGCGTTCGAGGAGTTGCTGGCGGAGATGATGGAAAACCCGCTCATCAACAACCTGATCTCCCAGCGGGCGGCGGCGCTCACGCAGAAATCGGGGGACGAGCGCTCCGGCGTGATCTCCTCGGCCCAGCAGCACACGCGGTTCCTGGACTCGCCCCGCGTGCAGAAAGTGCTCTCGCGCACGACGTTCGACCTGGGCGAGCTGAAGACCGGGCGCATGACGGTCTACGTGGTGATCCCCGCCCGGCGGCTGTCCCGGTACGCCCGCCTCTTCCGGCTGGTGCTCGGGAGCGCCCTGACGCGGATCAGCACGATCCCGGGCAAGCCCCGGCACAAGATCCTGGTGATCGGAGAGGAGTTCGTCCAGCTCGGCCGCCTGCGCCCCGCGGAGGAGGCGTTCCGGCTGTTGCGGGGCTTCGGGGTGCAGTTCTGGATTTTCATCCAGGACTTCGCGGCCTTCGAGGAGCTGTACCCGAAGAGCTGGCGCAGCTTCCTCGCCAACGCGGGGGTGCTGCAAGCGTTCAACGTGAACGACTGGTACACGGCCGAGGAGCTGAGCAAGCGGGCGGGCGAGACGACGGTGTTCGTGGAGTCGGAGAGCCGTTCGCGGGGAGTGAGCCGGGGCCGGACACCCAACGAGCAGGAGGGGTCCGGCCAGACCACTTCGGAGAAGGGGCGGCGGCTTATCTTCGCACACGAGGTCCTGACGACGGATCCCGACGAGGAGTTGCAACTCCTATTCGTGCAGGGGAGCGACCCGATGCTGGCTCGCCGCCTCATGTACTACAAGGACGAGGCATACCGGGGGCAGTTCGACCTGAACCCGCACCACCTGGAGGTGGGCGCATGAGGAACGTCGAACCGCGGCTACGGGCCCGTCTGGCTGCACTGGCTCAGACCTGCCGTGAGCCCTGGGCGCGGGTCTGCGTCGTCGTCGTGGCGGTGCTTTGCGCGGCAGCGCTGGCGGGCCTCCGAGTCAACGTGAGCCGGTCGTACCCGATTGGGCTCTATCACGTCGTGGGCGGCGCGGCCTCGATGCAGCGGGGCTCGGTGGTGGTCGTGTGCCTCCCGGTGGAGTGGGCCCGCTTCGCGCGCCAGCGGGGGATCCTCGGGCCGGGGCATTGCGAGGGGGGGACGTATGGGCTCGGCAAGATGGTGCTTGCCATGGAGGGCGATGTGGTGGAGCTGCGCCCAGAGGGGATCACGGTCAACGGGTCGGCCGTCGCCCGGAGCCGCACCCTGGACCGGGACTCACGGGGGCGGCCCCTGCCGCAGTACCCGCCAGGGCGGTACGTGCTGCGGCAGGGTGAGGTCTGGCTGTTCTCTGGGTACGCCGTGGGAGCGTTCGATTCGCGTTACTTCGGGCCGGTGTTCGTCTCGCGCGTCCGGGCGGTGATCCGGCCGTTGTGGACGGAGTGACGTGTAGCCTTACGGTGATGAAGAGTAGGGTTACACAGTGCGCTCATACGGTGCACCCCCGCTGTCAGCCCTGTTTGCGGTTACTGGGGAACGGGATAACGCGCCCGTTCCCCGGCCGTTCCCCCTTGATCTCTCCCTGTTGTGGGGGTCGGCTCGTCGGGAAATGCAGCAGACGCGGCTCAGGCGGGGTGTCGCTCAGATATCCGCGGGGCAGCCCCACAAGATCTTCGAGGTCCGAAGCCGGAAGGCCGAATCTGCCTCGGAATTGAGCTTTGCTCTGCACCCCGGACTGCACTAGCATTTCGACCGCGCGACGAAGCAGCCGTGGCCGCTCTACCGGGATCTCGCCGTCCAGCGGCTCGTGGGAGCGCCAGCGGCGGCGGGTGTAGTTCATCCAGAGCCGCTTCGTGTGCTCGTCGGATGCCATGCCCAGATCCGAGACCCGGTGGATCATCAAACCTACGGACACGTTCACCTGAGCCTTAAGGGCAAGCATCGCATCCAGGGTGGGGGCATACAACATGTCCTGGAATCGTTCTGCTGGGAGCAGGAACGCGCCCGCAAAGCGGTTGGCTTGCTGTTCCACCAGCGCATGTTGCTCCATTCGGCCGATCTTGACCTGGGGCACGTACCGATGCAAGAGTAAGTGGCCCAATTCGTGAGCGACGTTGAAGCGGTGCCGCGCCGCCGAATCTTTCTCTGTGCCGAAGAACAAGTACGGAACATTGGATCGCCAACGCCATTGAGAGAAAGCGTCCAAAGTGTGCGCCGCCAGCTCGCCCCTGGCTACGACCGCCCCATTGTTCTCCAGCAGCAGTGTCACATCGCTGATAGCTCCGTAACCCAGACCCCAAAAGCGACGTGCCTCAACAGCTAACCGCTCGATCTCGGCCGTGTCCAGCCGCGATGGATCGGAGCTGACAACAGCCGGTGGAAAGTGGACCCGTGGCAGCTCCATGAATGTTCGTAGAACATCCACGATTTCGCGCAGCCAGTCGTAGCGGCTCTGGGCTCGCCGACGTGCGGCGGCTGTGGCACTCGCGGCCGACCGCCAGAAGACAGCCGATGCCGGCTCATCGTCCGGCATTGGTCGGGTGAAGAATGCAGGCTCGACGTTGAGAACGCTAGCGAGTCGCTGTAGCGTATCGGGTGTGGGCTTCTGTTTCCCCTTCTCGTACTGTGTGATCGACGCGGGTGTGACCCCCACGAGTTCAGCCAAAGCGATACCGGTAAGCAGGCGCGCCTCGCGCACCTGCTTCAGACGGCGGCCAATGAAACCGGGCGTACCACTGCTCATCCGGCGTCGCCGGTCTGCTGATCCGGCCGGAGCTTAGGCAGCGCCACGTCTTCAATTTCGATGACGTGATCTACCGCGCTAGAACGGTCGCGATCAAGGACGTGCGGGAACATCTCCATCAAGTCCAAGGATTGGGCGGCGTACACGCCGCCGCCGACGATCGGGAAGCGGACATACACGAAGTCCGGGGCTTCTCTGTCCACACGCTGGTACGCCTTCAAGCCATCGCAACCATGGACCAGATATGCGTGGAGGGGAGTGTCGGGCTCTACTCCTTCGAGCGTAAATAGGTCAAGGATGTTAGGGCTACACAGGATACGCCGGTACGCCGCATTCCGCACGGCACTGTCCCTCGCGGGGATGTAGTGGGGCGTGATAGACCCGGCTCCCCCCACCAACATGATGTTACGGGAGGTGCGGCTGACGTTGAAGATGTCCTTGGGAATCACGCCGCTGCCTCGGTGCTTCTCACCGACCGCACGAAGCGTCTGGATGACGTTCGCGCGTTGTACGTGGGGACGTAGATCAACTCCTTCGCTACCCGACCACATGAGCCGTAATTGCCGCGCCGTCTGCGGGTACGTGTCAACGACCGCCCGAAACATGTCCTCCACAACCTGCGGCTTGAAATAGCTCAGAAACAGATCGAGGACCGGAACCTGTGCTCCCTCCATCCCAACACCCTCCACTTTAAGGCTCCCGGGAGACGATTCAGCGAGTCGTCGTTTTCGCCGATTATTTTAAGTGAGCCAGCGCACTGGCGCAAGCCTCTCGTTCCGTCACTCAGTAGTCAGCGGTACAACTCCCCACCACCCCATGACTTACCTGCCGCACCTGTGGCGATCCCCGTACCTGGCTGCCGCAGCATCTCTGGACGTTGATTTGATTCCAGACGGAATCGGGGCCGCGCGGCTGGATCCCCCACGCCGTTCCGCATGCCCTGTATCAGAAGTCCAGGTCCACCTCGTTGGGTCCCCCAGCAAAGTCGTCGGAGGGCAGCTTTTTCATGAGCACCAGCTTTGGCTCCCCCGTGGGCGTGATCTTCAGATCGCCCCAGCTGAACAGTACCAGGTTGACCTCGTAGTGCCTCTGGCTGTTGAAGATAATCCCGCGGAAACCCTGCGCTCGGGCGCAGTCCGCGATGAATCGCGGAACGAAGTATTCTGGCTTCCACGCGGAGTCCTTCTCCGGCACCAACTGCGGCAGGTGGCTATGGATGAGACCCAGCGCCAGAATCGGGAGGTCCAAGGTCTTCGCCGCGAAGAAGCTTGTACGGAGGTCCAGGATGTCCTGGAGCACGGGAAGATCGAACTGCTGTACCCAGGCGAAACCCTCACCGGCATCTGCATTGAGCGTCTCCTGGAGCGCGGCCTGCTCCGACTCCGCCAGGTAGAAGACTGACTGCCCATAGTGATTGAACCGGCCTTCCGCGTGCGCGTGCCTTGGCGGCGGCGGGTTGAGATCCATGGGGCCGAAGACCCGCGCCCCGTCGGGGCGCCTCGCCCTGCACCAGGACTGTGCTCCTAGGCCGGTTTTGGGGAAATCGCGGATTGTGGAGGAGATTTTTCGACCAATCGGATGGTTCAGCCCCAGGTACGGGAACCGCCGTAGGTGGGCCGCGAAGTCCTCGACGCGCCCCTCGAACTTCTCGCGCCAGGTAGCCCAGCGCCTATCTGCTTCGATTTCCTCTTCCGGCTTCTCGCCATAGTCATCCCACCGCTCGAACGAATCCCGGCCACAGTGTGGGCAGAGCAGCAGCTCAGCTACCTCGTCGCGGTCCCCTTCGGGGACCCCGACATGATCCATCAAGTCGTTGAGACAGGAGCGGATTCCGAGTACCCAGACCTCCTCGCCTCCCTCATAGGGCTGGCAGGTGAGGCAATAGGCGACGTGGGGCTGGACACGCTCGGACCACTCCGCCGGTGTTCTTGTGCGCCGCGCCATAAGCCTGACTTACTCCCCGGCCTGCCGAAACCGGGACAGGAGCTGGATGAGCTTGTACAGCGCGATATGGAACTGCAGAAGCTTCTTCCCCGTCCACCATCCAGGGGCTTTCGACTCGCGATATTTCGGCCCGGTCTCGACCACGCGCATCCAGAGTACGATCGTACCGGTGTGGACGCATCGCCGGTAGCTCTGCCACGATTGCAACCCTGGCATGGGCGAGACGGGGTGGTATTCTGCCATGGACGGCCCGTGATTCCGTCTAGAATCATGGGTGCTAGATAGGCGTCTGCGGCATCCCCGTGAGAGGTTGCTCGACACTAGCTGAAGAGGTCGGGGTCCGGCGCAGCACTCTCGTCCTTTTTTCTCTTCTTTCTCGGCTTTGGCGGCCTCTTCGGGGGAATAGAGCCGAAGATTAGCTCTCCGTACTTCCGGACGTGACTTACTGGAATTTTCGGATTGTTGATATGCGTCAGCTTGGGGTTGTCAATTAGCTTCTGCTCCCATCGGTCGAAATACTTGCTGAGAGCCTCCGGCTCCACCCGATAGATCTCCTGAATGTCTATTCCGCAGTAGGTCGCGAAGATCCAGGTAGCCTTACGGTACTTGGCGAGGATCGTCGGATTTAGATGGTGGTGGGTCGTAAACGTGTCCTGTAGGTCCAGATTGACGGACTTCAACTCGTACTGGCGGCGCGTGGATGGATCGGTTGCATCGAGCGCGTCCTCAGCGTCATTCCCCTCGCGGCCTGGGATGACGCTCAAACCCAGAGTGAGGAGGACCTGCAACAGCTTGCCTCCGTTGTCCTGGAAGATATCCGGGATACCGTGTTTCACGGCGAGCGCCTGATATTCCTGGATGTAGGGAAGCAGCTGATCCAGCTTCGCTTTGTCCGGATGAGGAGTGAACCCGGGGATCATGGCGTGTCCCCCCGGAGCAACTCATGGAGCGGCTGACCCACAGCGCGAGCCAGCTTCTCCATATTATCGACGCTGATGTTGCTCTCGGCCCGCTCCACTGCCCCCACGTAGGTTCGGTGGAGCCCTGCCCTGGAAGCGAGGGCCTCCTGGGAAAGCGAAAGTGCTTCGCGGGCGCGACGAAGGCGGCGGGCGAACACAATCCGGGCGGATTCGATGGGGCTGGACATGGCGCCACGATACAGCCCAGACTATCTTTCCTCCACAGCATATACATAGCACCTTCGAACGCGGGAGACGGACTTTGGCCCATCAGGCGAGTTTTCCTACGCTTCCAGGCAGAACAGCGGCCTACACGACCTCGTTGGGAGCGGCGTACTGCGGCGACTCGCAGGCTCTGCTGGAAGCGCTTCCAGATGGGAGCGTGAGCCTCGTGATGACCAGCCCCCCGTTCGCCCTACAGCGGCAGAAGGAATACGGGAACAAGGAACAGCACGAGTACGTGGACTGGCTCGCCGGCTTCGCCGAGGTGGTCTACCGCAAGCTACGGGACGATGGGAGCTTTGTTCTCGACCTGGGGGGGAGCTATCGGAAAGGCGTTCCTGCGCGGTCCCTCTACCCGTTTCGGGTACTACTTCGGTTCTGTGACGATCTGGGATTTAGGCTTGCGGAGGATTTCTACTGGTTTAACCCGTCGAAGCTGCCAAGTCCCATTGAATGGGTCAACAAGCGGAAGATGAGAGCGAAGGACTCGGTCAACACGGTTTGGTGGTTCAGCAAGACCGATTGGCCGAAGGCGGATGTGACTCGGGTGCTCGCTCCCTACAGCGGGCGCATGCAGAAACTCCTTGAAGACCCTGACAAGTTCTATCAGCCGAAATTGCGGCCGTCCGGGCACGATATCGGAAAGGGCTTCGGAAAGGACAACGGTGGGGCAATCCCATCCAACCTGCTCCAAATCCCGAACAGCGAATCGAACGGCCAGTATATGGCCGGTTGCAAGGTGGTCGGTGCGAAAGGACACCCCGCCCGATTCCCTGCGAAGCTCCCGGAGTTTTTCGTGCGGTTCCTGACAGACCCGGGCGACCTGGTGGTGGATATTTTTGCTGGGAGCAACACGACGGGCCAGGTAGCCGAGGCCGAGGGTCGTCCCTGGCTCGCAATCGACGCCGAGATAGAATACCTGGCGTGCTCGGCCTTCCGATTTCTTCGGAACGATCCGGATGAGGACCAGATTCGGGCGGTTTACACCCGCATTATGAAGGGCGAGGCTGTAGATCTGACCGCGTATCGCGAGCAACCGAGCCTATTTGGCTGATGGGCCTCGGAACCTAGCACCTGAAGAAAACCTGAGCGGCTTTTAGGCGGCTGGGCGCACTCTCCCTACCGAGTTCGCCCATCTCTACTCTCGGGCAAGCCTAAGTATCAGCGGAGTTCGCTGAACCCTGCCTCTCCAACTCCGCAACGCGCTTCTCCAAGGCGCGGATGCGGAGCAGCGCCAGGAGGAGTTTGTGAAGGGATGTATGCGGCTGGACCGTCTTAACGCCGTTTTTGAGCTGTGAGATGTACGCCTGAGTCACTCCGAGTGCCTTCCGGGCCTCATCCTGCGTACGAAACCTCAACTCCTTGAGGAGCGCGTTGAAGTTGTCCGTGGGGATCTCCTGCTCGTCCTGAATCTCGATCATCGTCCGCTCCAAGGCTCGTCCACGGAGCGCGACACATCCGGCCGCGCTCCATCTGTGTAGCGACATTCTACCGTCGAAACGCGCGGAGGCTCAAGCCGGCCCAGGGTTCTCCCCCCAAAGCCGGGCGAGCGGGGGGCTTGTCCCCCCCGAGCCTGGCACGGTCGAATTTTTTCGGCCGGACGCTCCCCCGACCCCCACTGGCGGCGTGACCGGGGGCCCGCGCTGCAGGCGGGCCCCCGGTCCGATGCTCACGCTGCCGTGCTCTTCTTCCGGCGTCCCCCGCGGGCTCGGCGCGGGGTCAGCTCGTCGGCCGGGGCCTCGGCGGCCGACTCCTCCGGGGGAGCGGCTTCCTCCTGGCCCGTCCCGCCCTCCTGCGCCGCCGGCTCGCCCTCCGCGGGGGCCTCCGCTTCCGGCCCGAACCGCTCCGCGTAGGCGGCGGCAACCTCCTCGTACATGGCGCGCTCGTCGGCGCAGTCCAGTCCCTCCGCGCTCTGGCCCCCGCCTACGGCCTCGGTGTGCAGGGTCTCCATCGCGGCGACGATCTCCTGGAGCTGCTGCACCTGCTCGCCCGCGCTCTCCGAGAGATCCGCCCCGGCCTCCGCAAGCGGCGCGTAGACCGTGTGGAACCGCTCCGCGAGGTCGCGCATGCGGTCCGCGGGGCTCTTCCCCGGGAGCGGCACGGCACTGCGGACCGCCTCCAGGCGGGCGGCGTAGACCTCCCCCACCCGCCGCACGGCCTCGGCCTCCATCGGGTCGCGGTGGCTCCCCAGGGTCCCCGCCCGGATGCGGAGGACGACGATCCGGGCGAAGAGCTGGAGTTCCCGCTTCGGGAGCGCGAGCCAGTGCTTACGCTCAATGCTGTTCTGCGGGAGCCGGATTTCGTGCTGGTCCGCGATCCGGTGCAGAGCGTAGTCCGTCACCTTGGGAAGCTCGGTCAGCAGGTCGGCAATGACCTCCGGGTGCCGCAGGTCCAACGCGGCCGCCTCGTCCCGCTCCCGCGCGTTGCGCTCCTCGGTGAGCCGCCGGAGCAGGTCGAGCCGGGCCTGGGACGCGGACCGGGTGGCCTTCTCCACCGCCGCCCGGTCGATGCACACGAGGCTAAAGCGGGCGCGGTACGGCTCGAAGTTCTCCACCACCCGGAGCGATTCGACGGGGAGCAGGTCGGGGTCCAGCAGGGTCCGCAGCTCGCGGTAGTCGCTGGCGGAGTCGGTCACGACCTCGGCGAACGAAAACAGCTCCTTCGCCTCCGTCGCGGGCACGGGTTCCGTGGGGACCTGCCCCGCCTGCGCCGCCTGCTCGGCCTCGGCGCGGCGCCGCTCCAGGTCGGCGCGGCGCGCCTCCTCGGCCCGGCGCTGCTCCTCCTGGGCGTCGTTCTGCCGGCCCATCCACCACGTGAGGTTGAAGCACCGGCGGGTGGGCGCCCCGCCAAGCCGGTACGTCCAGACCGGCCCCTTGCAGCCGCACTCCTCGTCGTGGCCGGTCGGGTTGAACAGGGGCGCCGCCTCCCCCTGCTCCGCGTCCGCCGCGCTCAGCGGCTTGGACCACCGGACCGCGGCCCGGCCGATGATCTCCCGCAGGCGGGAGAGGTTCAGGCCCTCGGCGCCGGGGTAACGGAAGTGCTCGCGGATGCGCGTCTGCACCGTGTCGAACACCTTGGCGCGCACGTCCTCCGGGATCCCGGCGAACGGCACGAACGCGTCCCGCGCCTGGGTGGCCGTAACGAGCCCGTCCTCCACCAGCTTTTGCGTGCCGGACGGCAGCTTGAGCAGGGCGAGCCGATTGGCGACGTAGGGCTGTGACTTCCCGATCCGCTCCGCGAGCGTGTAGGTGCTGTCCCCTTCGTGGTCGTTGAGCCAGCGGCGGAATCCGCGCGCCTCCTCCATCGGCGTCAGGTCGGCCCGCTGGATGTTCTCGATCAGCGCCAACTCGAACGCCTCGGCCTCGGTGAAGGTCCCGACCACGGCGGGGAGCTGACGGCCGGTGTTGGCGCAGGCGCGCAGCCGCCGCTCACCAATGACGAGCCAGTGCGGCCCCTCCTCCCGCAGGTGGACGACGGCGGGCTGGCGCACCCCCTGGCGGCGCACCGAGTCGTCAAGCTCGGCCTGTGCCTCCGGGTCGAAGTGGGTGCGGGGGTTGAGACCGGGCCAGGGGATCACCTCGCCGGGCCGGAACATGCGGAGTTCCGGGGCGGCCTCCTCCACCAGCACGACGGCGGCGGACGGCTCCGGCTCGGAAGCCGGCGCGGCGTCCGGCTGACCCTCGTCCGCGGATGGCGCGGGCGCCTGCTCGGGCTCCGCCGAAATCTCGGCACGGGCGGCGGCGGTGGGGGCCTCCTCGGCGATCTGCTCCGCCGCGGGCGGGTCGGTCTGGACCGGCTCCACGGCCGTCGCGGCGGCGGTCGCCTCGGATGCGGGCTCCATCACGGCGGCGGTCGCCTCGGGGGTCTGCTTCCGGCTGCGGTTCTTACGCATGGCTCCGCTCCTCTGCTAGCGATTCCAGATGGAATCGCGGGTGAAGGGGGGCGCCGGGGTGCGCCCCCCGGCTCCGTCACGCCGCGGCGTCCACCGCGGGCGCGTCCTCCCCTTCCTCCGTCTCCGCCATGTCAGACGCGGGCGGGACCGCGCCCAGGTACTCCGCCACCTGCCGCGCCTGGCTGGCCGCGTGGAAGATGGCCCGCTTGTCCTCCCGCAGGACGTTCAGCCAAAAAGCGACGTACTCCGGGTGCTGGAGCTGTCCCCGGATTCCCAGGGCGGCGCAGAGGAACGCACCCCCCATCTCCGCGACAAGCTCCTCCCGTGCGTAGGACGGGGAGCCGAATGCGCCGGAAAGGTCCCGGTCCAGCCGCGAGGGGTGCCCCGTCCAGTGCGCCAGCTCGTGCAGAAGCGTGGCGTAGTACGCCCCCACCTCGGCGAAGTCGGCCAGGGCCGGCATTCCGATGGCGTCCGCCGCCAGGCTGTAGCCCGCCACGGACCCGCCGACGATCACGCGCGCGCCGGAGCCGCGCACGAACGCCTCGGCCTCCTCGATGGGCTCCCAATCGTGGCGCGGGGCCTCGAAACGGGACGGCGGGAGTCCGTCCACCTGGGCGCGGTTGAAGACGACGAAGTGCCGCAGCAGCGGGATTCCCCGCCGGTCGCTTCCGTCGCTCCCCTGCTCGTCCCGCCGGGGGAGGATCTTCCAAAACGTGACGACGGTCCCCCGCTCTCCCTTCCGCACCCCCGCGCGCGCGGGCTCCGGCCCGGTGCCGGCCCACATCCAGCGCCGCCCCTCGCGGCGGTAGCCGCACGCCTGCATGGCCTGGTTGAAGGTGAACCACTCCTGCGAGCTGTAGCCGCGCTCCTGGGCGGTGAGCCACAGCAGCAGAACGTTAAGCCCGTGGTAGGGGCGGCCGGTGCGCCCGTTCCGCGGGAAGCCGGTCCCCGCGGCCCAGGGCTGGACCCAGGGGGCCACGCCCTGTTCAAGCGCGGCGACGATGCGGTCCGTAACCTCCTGGTAAAGGTCGCGCGGGGGGTGGGTCGATGCGCGCATTCGCGTTGCTCCTGCTCGGGTGATTCGCTCCGCCAACCTGAGACAAATATAACTCAGTTATAGGGCAGAGTCAACAACTGAGTTATAAACTGTTACAGTTTAGACGGGCTTAAAACCCATGCAGTAGCCTCGGCGCACTCCGTCGAAACCGCCCCCGCGACAGACCCGCCGGAGCGGCACGGAGCTGCCCGTGCTGAATCGCCCCCCTGCGATGCCAAACGTGGGGGCGTGGGGGCGCTGCCCCCCACACATGCCCGCCGCAGGCGACCTACCCGCCGGAGCGAACTTGTGAGCGCAGGCGATAGCGAGCCTAAGCGAGCGTAGCCAAAAGCGCCGCGGATGCGGAGGCGCTGACTTCCCCGCACGGAAGCTGTGACGGCGGCGGGGGGTTGGACCGGATCGGTGGGAGAGCGGAGGGGTACGGGCTGGGACGGCGGCGCTCCCGGCGGTTTGGGAGCGCTGCCGTGGTGGTCGGGGAGCCGACGCCGAAGGCGTGGGCGAAGGGGAGGGGGGAAGGCTCCGTGCCCGGCCCCGCCGGGCGCGGTGCCTCAGTTGCCGTTGGGAGTCGGCGCCGCAGGCGCGGACGACTGTGGGGTGGGGACCGCGTGAGGGATGCGCGCCCGGCAGGGCCGAGACCCAACAGCAGTACCGTTGGGGCTCGGCGGAGTTAGCCGGCGTTGTTTGCCGGCTTACTCCGCGCGCAGCCCGGCCCCCCGCCAGGGGGGACACGCCAGAGCCCCTCCAGGGTCGATAACGGCCGCGTAGTTTTCTGGGCTACACCAAGAATATGCTTGTCTTTGCCGCTGGTAGACGCATATTTTTCGGCCACCCTTCTGTTGCCGCAATCTTCGCCTGCGAGTTGACGATTTTCGCATGATGTCACTAAATCTTGCAGCAGCGTTGGGAGCCTTGCTTGCGATGTTGGTCTTGGCTCTACTGCGGAAACGCGATGATACCTTGCGCGCTTCATATCTGCTCGTCCTAGCGACGTTTTGTGGCCCTATGCTTGGAGCAGTGACTACAGAGCTGCTCCACCAGAAGCACACGCAGCACGCTGAGAGTCCTCCCGCCGGAGTACCATCACAACAGACGGATACGGCGCCACCTGGGCCCGGTGAGATCAAATTCATGGGCTCTACTCCGCTGGACCCGGTAGAGCAAGTCACCTTGGTCCGACCGGATACACAAATCACCGTGATCCGACCAGATACACCCGTGGTCCGCGGTCATGTCGGAAGCGTTGGTGTTCAGGTTCGGGATTGCAGCGCAAGTGGAACTACGGTTACGTGCAAATTTTCCTTTCTAGCAACTGACGGGGATGCAGATGTTGGAATAGAAGGTTGGCACGGGAGGACCAAGTTGTTCGATGACCAGGGTAACGACGCGAAGCCATTCGAGTTTAGCCTCGCGAATAAACAAGGTTCCAACGAAGCCAGCACCACTCTAGTAGAAGGATTCATAACATCTGGTGAAATCAAGTTTTCTGATGTTAGAGAGGATGCGCAAACAATCAGCTTACTCAAAGTAGAGGTTGTGGTCAGGACTCCGAGTAACGTAACTCGGCGGGGACTCGAGTTTCGGAGGTTGCCTATAGAGAGATGAGGCCGTTCGCATCTCCTATCTCCCCCGGTCCAGTTCCCGGTCCTGCATCAGACCCTTGAGCGCCTGGATTGCCCGTGCGGGAAGCTGGCGGTGAGGTGCGGCTAACCACTGAGCCAACTCCCGCACATGGTGCGGGGCCATCCGCGCCACCGTCCGCTGCAACTCGATCGTGACCTGGCGATGGGGAGCGGTGATCCAGCGGTGAAGGTCGTTAATCTCCCTTGGAAGCAGCTTGTTCATCGCGAGGCCGATACGCACCCGCTCGCGCGTACCATCGGAGTTGCGCTTTACCTGCGCGCCGACCGCGTTGACCCGCGCCCCGGCCCGCCGCACGGCAGCGTCAAGGTGCGCGAGCGCGGGACGGTGGGGCGCTGCGGCGCGTGCCTCGGCGAGGGCTCTCCCCAACTCCGCCGCACCCCGTGCACGCTCCCTCGCCGGCGCGGCATCCTCGGAGCGAACCAGCCCCCAATGGCGCCGCTGCTCCACGGTCTTGAGGGCTCCGAACCGCTCCGGCCGTTCCCGGAGCTCCCGGACGGCATGGTCGGCGCCCCTCGCGCGGGCCAGTTCGTCGTAGGCGCGGCGCGCCTCGGCAGGCGCCCGGTAGACCTCCGCGAGTGCCCGGTCCAGGGCGCGGGATGCCGCAACCACCCGCTCCGCCTGCCACTGGAGTTGATCGCGCCGCGCGCGGAGTTCCGCCAGGTCGCGCGCCGCCCGGCCGTGGTCCGCCCTCAGCCAGTTCGCCTGGTCGAGTGCGTGGAGGTCCTGGACGACTTCGCGGACGCGGGGGGATAGGGAGTCCACGACGCTCCGGTGCGCTTGGTGCTCGGCCAGCGTCACCCCGAACCGCCGCTCCAGCTTGGCACGCGAGGCGTCCCGGTCCACGCTGGACGCCTTCACGTGCTCCCTGCCGTCCGTCAGCACCATCCCGGCCCCCTTCGCCTCCACGCGAAATCCGTGGCGCTCCAGGCGGCGCGCGAGGTCGTCCCAGGTGCGCGCCTCGCGCAGGTCTCGGCCGGCGACGGTGCGCACGTGTTCGAGGAACGATCCACCAGCGCGCTCACCCCCGGGGCGGGACGCCTGCACGCCGATCTCCCGCCGCTCCCACCGGGGCGCCAGCTCAGCAGCCGCCTTGCGGGTCCGCGGCGGGTACTCGGGCTTCTGGCGCTGCTCCCATCCCCGGCGCTTCGCCTCGCGCGTCTGCTCCTTCTTCAGTTCGTGCTCGCGCGGGTCGCGGCCCATCTCGCGGCTGTAGATGTGATTCCAGGTGGAATCAAGGCTGCGGTGCCGCTGCCGGTCGAGGTGGACCTTGCGCCCGTCCACTTGGCGCGCGTCCAGCCAGACGTGCACGTGGGTCTGCTCCGTGTCCCGGTGCACCGCGGCGAAGCCTCTCGCCTTCGGGAACTCCCGGTCCAGCCACTCCCGCACCATCCCCAGCGCCTTCTCGCTCGTCACGTTCCGCTCGAAGCTCACCAGGACGCGATAGTGGGTGCGGGGCTCCCCGCGGGACTGGTGGCGGTCGATCTCCAGCTTCTCGCGCACGGACGCGTGCGCCACGAGGTTGTCCCGCAACTCGGCGTAATCGCGCCCGGCGGCGATCCGCTCCGGGAGGTTGTAGAGCATGATCCCGTGCTCCTCCTCCAGCACCGCCCGGTCGCGGGTGATGTACCCGACGTGCCGGGCCGACGCACCGACCGTCCCCGCCCAGAAGCGAATGAAGGTTCCGCCCCGCGCCGCAGTGCTCACCGCAGGCGCTCACGGATCAAGTCCACCGTCTCCTCCACCGCCCGCGCCGCCTCCTGCAACTCGGCGTCGGTCGGCGGGAGAGCGGAGCCGCCCACGTCGGCGGAGTTCTCCCGGTGGGCGAGCTGGTTGAGGTTCACCCCGACCTTGCGGAGCTGGAACATCAGCCCTTCCAGCACCTCCACCTCCAGCGGGGAGGCGCGGTGCGGAAGGCGCTCGGGGGCCCCGTCGGCAGCCCCCAACTCGGCGAGGAAGCGGGTGTAGGGACGCCCCGCCCTCCGGGCGTTCTGCTTAATCCTTGCCGCCTCCTCGCCGGTCGCGCGGATGAAGAACGGCACCGGGTACTTTCCGGCGAGCCGCCGCCGCTTCCGCCTCTCCAGTTCGTCGGACATACGCACCTCCGCGTCGTGGGCCTGGTTGTAGTTCCCCTTGAGCGCGCAGCGCGAATGGGGCAGGACGGCGCGGCGCGCAGCGGCCGGGCCGGCATCGTGCTGGCACGATGCGTATCCTGCACTCACGCCGCCCACAACTCAGGTACTTCCGAAGCGGCGGGTGCGTTGTATGCTGACTCCCGCAGAACGTGAAACGATCCGGGAAGTGTGTGCCGAAGCCGACCGAGCGCAGATCGCGGAGGGGATCTCGCGCATTGCGGCGCGGCTCCGGGCCGTCGGTGTAGTCGCGGTCCGCAGCACCATTCTGCACTCACGTCGCAGCGGCTCAGAGATCGAGCGGCTGATGGTGGTCCACCACGCCGCGGCGGGCGCCTGGCTCCTCAAAGATGCAGGCTACGGCGGGGCGATGGTCTCGACCGCCTGCTCGCATCACAAGCGCTGGGACGGGCTCGGCGGGTACCCGGACGGGCGGGCCGGCGAAGCGATCCCGCTGTGGGCGCGCGTGCTGGCCGTGGCGGACACGATCGACGCGATGAGCTACCCCCGCCCGTACCGGCCGGGGCTCCGGTGGTCCGTGGTGGTGGCGGAGCTGGAGCGCTGCCGCGGGAATCGGTTCGATCCGCTAGTGGCAGGCGTTGCGCTGGGGATGCTCGAGGAGCTGGAGGGGATCCGGGAGGGGTACGCGCGGCCGATGGACGTGGCGGCGTTCCGGAACAGAAGGCGTGCGCGCAGCGCACTGCGCCGCTATCTTGCGCCGCCCCCCCACCTAGAGCTCCGATGCAGCAGCCCGTCGACGTCCCCTCACGTCCTCGCGCAGGACAACGTCACCACATTCGTAGCCATGCTCCGCCGCCTGGCCCGCCCTGGCGTGGAGCGCCTGGTGCTGAACTTCGCCCACACCGATCAGGCGGATACGGCCGCGCTGCGGGCGCTGGTTCGCCTGCGGGCCCAGCTCCTTGCGGAGCGAGTTGATCTGGCGGTCATGAACCTCCCGCCGAAGCTTCGGAAGCAGTTCGACCGGCTGGACCTGCTCACCCGCCTCCCGCTCGCCGCGTCCTCACCACCCGCCGCGAATGCTTGATCCTGAGTTCCGGGAGCGGATCCGCGAGGCGCTCCGCACGGAGGTGGCGAGCCGAGGGCTCCGCGTCGTCGCCCGGGAGGTGGGGCTTCGGCCGAGTGGGCTCCGGAAGCTGATCAGCGAGGAGAGTCCCACGACGCCGCAGGAGAACACCGAGCGGAAGATGGCGAGCTGGATCGCGCGGCGGCAGGTGAGCGCGACGGGAGATCCGTACGAGGCCGCGGGGAAGCGGGCGGCGCTGCAGCTGCTGCGGGGGGCACTCCCCCGGCGGGAGCAGGCGCGGCTACGGGAGCTGATCCGGGAGAGCCTGTGGACCGCGGGTCTCCCGGTGGGATGGATGGACGAGGAGGTATAACGCAGAGCGGCCCCGCAGCGGAGAGCTGCGG
>DASYWD010000214.1 GCA_035936415.1 Longimicrobiaceae bacterium | reverse complement strand
GTGCGGACCCTGGACGAGGCGGCCCGCACCGCGACGCACCTGGGGGCGTACATGGAGGCGGAGAAGCCGCTCGGCTCGCGCGCCGCGCTGGTGGCCGGCCTTCGCGCGGACCGCCTCCCGGGGGAGGACGCCTGGACCGTGGACCCGCGCCTGGCGCTCGCCGTCGCCGCGGGCGACTGGACGCTGCGCGTGGGGGGTGGGGAGTTCCACCAGGGGCGGTGGCGGATCCGCTACCAGCTGCCCGATGCGGGGACGCCCTCGGGGACGCCGACGAGCGCCCGGCACGTCGTGGCGTCCGCGGAACGGAAGGGCGAGCCCTCGGTGCGGGTGGAGGCGTACGGGAAGCGATACGGCGGCTACGCGGACGCGGGGGAGGGGTCGCGGATCGTCTCCGGCGGCGCGTCCGGCGTGGACGCCATCGTCCGCTGGACCCGGCAGGCGCGGCTGAACGGCTGGCTCACCTACTCGTACCTGGACGGCCGGGTGGAGCTGGAGGACGGGGCGCGCATCTCCTCGGCGGTGGACGTGACCCACACCGTCACCGGGGTGGCGAAGCTGGCGGTGGGGCGGCGCTGGGAGGTGGGGAGCACGCTGCGCTACGGCACCGGCCGGCCCTTCACCCCCGTGGTGGGCGCGGAGCCGGACCCGGAGCGGGGCGGCGCGCCCGGCCCCGTGTACGGGAAGACGCACGGCGCGCGGCTCCCCGCCTACCTGCGCCTGGACGGCCGCGTCACCCGCTTCGTGAACACCCTAGGCGGCTCGGGCGTGGTGTACCTGGAGATGCTGAACCTGCTGGACAGGGAGAACCTGGCCGCCTATACCTACGATGCCGGCTACCGGGAGCGGCGCGGCGTCGCCTCCTTCTTCTCCCAGCGCACCCTGGTGCTCGGGACCGGGATCACCCTCCGATGACCGATCCGCTCGCCGCGGGGAGCGCCCTCGCGGCGCTGGGCGCCACCTTCATGAGCACGGCGCTACTCCTCCTCCTCAACCCCCGCGACGCGGGGCTGCGCTGGTACGCCCTGTTCTGGACGTCCATCATGGGGTGGCTGGCCGCCCAGGGGTGGGGGGCCTCCACGGGCGACTGGAGCGTGGCGCGGCCGGTGCTCGACGCTTCCCTGCACTTCGCGCCCGGGCTGTTCATGGCCTTCGCGCTGGTCGCCGGGCTGCGGAAGCCGGCCGGCATCGGGCTCGTCCCCGTCGCGGTCGCGGCCCTCCTCTACCCGCTGGACACCACGTACGAGGGGCGCCCCTGGGCCGACGCGATGATCTGGGCATGGAACGTCATCCCGTGGATCGCGGCGACCATCGTCATGTGGGCCTCCTCCTTCCGGGAGATCCGGGAGGATCCGGGGCGGCGGCGGCTGGCGCGGTGGGTCCTTGCGCCGCTCTACCTCGCCCTCCCATTCGCCATCCTGGGGAGCGCCTTCTCGGAGCGGGGCTTCGGGCTGTACGTGATGCCGCTGCTGATGATCTGGATCCAGCTCTTCGTCTTCGCCGGGGTGGCCTACCTGCGCTTCTACGACATCGAGGTGCGGGCGGCGCGCACGGGGGAGCTCGCCTCCCGCGCCGCGGAGGGGGAGCGGCTGGCCGTGCTCGGGGAGCTGACCGCCTCGCTGGCGCACGAGATCCGCAACCCGCTCACCGGGGTGCGCTCGCTTGCGCAGCGGCTGGCGGAGGAGGAGATCGACGACGCGCGGCGGCGGCGCTACGCGGGGGTGATCCTGGAGGAGGCGGGGCGGGTGGAGCGGCTGGTCTCCAACCTCCTGGGCGTCGCCCGCCGGAACCCGCGCACGGCGGCGGCGTCGCTCACCCCGCTCGATCCGCTCTTCGAGGACCTGCTCCTCCTGGTGACCGCCCGCGCGGACAGGGTCGGCGTGCGCCTCGCCGCGGACGGCGGGCGGCTCACGGCCCGCGCCCCCCGCGAGACGCTGGCGCAGCTCCTCCTCAACCTGCTCCTCAACGGCGTCGCCCATTCGCCGCACGGAGGCTCCGTGGCGCTGGTTGCCCGCGAGGCCGCGGGCACGGTGGAGATCCGGGTGCGCGACGCCGGGCCGGGGGTGGCGCGCGAGGAGCGGGAGCGGATCTGGGAGCCGTTCTACAGCGGCACGGGCGGCACCGGGCTGGGGCTGGCGGTGGTGCGGCGGCTGGCGCGCGAGGAGGGCTGGACGGCGGAGGTGGGCGACGCGCCCGGGGGCGGGGCGGAGTTCGTGCTGCGCGTCCCGGCGGCCGCACCCGCGCGGGACGCGGAGAGGTCCACGCAGGCGGCGGGAGCGGCGCGCGGATGAGGATCCTGGTGGTGGACGACGAGCGGGCGATCCGCTTCTCGCTGGCGGAGCTGCTGGAGGCGGAGGGGCACGAGGTGCGCCAGGCGGAGCACGCTCCCGCCGCCCTGGCGCTGCTGGAGGAGGAGCCGGCGGACCTGGTCCTCTCGGACCTGAGCATGCCGGCCATGGACGGGATGCAGCTCCTGGAGGAGGTGTGCGCCCGGCACCCGGGAGCGCTCTTCGTGCTGCTGACCGCGTACGGAGACGAGCGGACGGCGGTGCGCGCGCTCAGGCTGGGCGCCTACGACTACGTCCCCAAGCCCTTCGACAACGAGGAGATCCGCGCCATCGCCCGGCGCGCGCGCGAGGTCCTGGCGCTCCGCGCGGAGAACCTGCGGCTGCGCGAGGAGCTGGCGGGGGAGGTCCCCGGGCTGATCGGCGCCTCGCCCGCGCTGCGCGAGGTGGCGCGCATCGTCCGGCGCGCCGCGCCCACGGACGCGACCGTGCTGGTGACCGGGGAGAGCGGGACGGGGAAGGAGGTGGTGGCGCGCGCCGTCCACGCTGCGAGCCGCAGGCGCGCGGGCCCCTTCGTGGCCCTGAACTGCTCGGCGCTCCCGGGGGAGCTGGTGGAGAGCGAGCTGTTCGGGGCGGTGCGGGGCGCCTTCACCGGGGCGGACCGCGACCGGGAGGGGACCTTCGAGGCCGCGCACGGGGGGACGCTCTTCCTGGACGAGGTGGGCGACCTGGCCGTCCCGGCGCAGGCCAAGCTGCTCCGCGTGCTGGAGGAGCGCGTGCTGACGCGGGTGGGCTCCACGCGCCCGGTCCCGGTGGACGTGCGGCTGGTGGCCGCCACCAACCGCCCGCTGGAGGAGATGGTCGCCGCCGGCACCTTTCGCGACGACCTGCTCTACCGGCTGCGGGTCATCCAGCTGCACCTCCCCCCGCTGCGCGAGCGGCGCGACGACGTCCCCGCGCTGGCGGCGCACTTCCTGGCGGACATGGCCGCCCGCCACGGCCTCCCGGTGCGCCGGCCGGGGGAGCGCGCCCGCCGCGCCCTGCTCGCCTACGACTGGCCGGGGAACGTGCGCGAGCTGCGCAACGCCATGGAGCGCGCCCTGGTGCTCGCCGAGGGGGAGACGATCGAGCCGGAGGACCTGCCGCCCCAGGTGGCCGGCGGCTCGTCCGGCCCCCTGCGCCCCACCGACGCGGCGCTGGCGGACCTTCCCTTCGCGGAGGCGCGTGAGCGCGCCACGGAGGCCTGGGAGCGGGCCTTCCTGGAGGCCGCGCTGGAGCGCCACGGCGGAAACGTGTCCGCCACCGCCCGCGCGCTCGACCTGCACCGCCAGAGCCTGCAGAAGAAGCTCCGCCAGATCGGGATGACGCGGGAGTAGCCGGAAAGGACGACGCCCCCCCCCGAGCTCCGGGGCGGGCGTC
>DASYWD010000213.1 GCA_035936415.1 Longimicrobiaceae bacterium | reverse complement strand
GCGCCGACCCTTCCGCGGGCCGGCGCCGCACCCTATCTTGCAACCCTCTCCGACCGCACACCGCAGTTCCGGAAGCCCCTCCCCATGAACCGTAGTCCCTGGCCCGGCCGCGCCGCCGTGCCGCTCGTCACCGCGCTCAGCATCCTTTCCCTCGCGGGCGCCGCCGCCGCATCGTGGTCGCGCCCCGACGCGGACGCGTACGCAGACGCGCCGACGCTCCTCCCCGCCGTCCGGGCCGTCCCCGGGCGGGTGGACACCCTGTTCCTGGGCGGCTACGCCCAGGGGAGCTTCAGCCAGGCGCTGCGCGTCCTCGCCAGCGACCTGTCGGACGCGGAGCGGGGGATGATCGGGAGGCACCTGGACAAGATCTTCCTCCCCCTCCTCCCCGCCGACGCCCTGGGGAACGGCGGACGCCTCCGCGTGGCGTACGAGCGCGTGGTGCGTCCGGACGGGAGCACCCGCTCCATCCAGGTGCTCGCCGCCGAGGCCGCGGTGGGCGGGTCGCTCCACAAGGCGTTCTTCTTCGACGCCGCCGAGCGCCCCGGGTACTTCGACGAGCTGGGCCGCTCGCTCGACCCCGCGGCCTGGGCTCGCCCGCTGGAGCACATGCGCGTGACCTCGCCCTTCCGCATGGACCGGATGCACCCCATCCTGCGCCGCGTCCTCCCGCACACCGGGACCGACTACGCCGCGGCGGCCGGGACCCCGGTGCGCGCCACGGGGGACGGGAGCGTCACCTTCGCGGACGCGCGCGGCGGGTACGGCAACCTGGTGGAGGTGCAGCACCCCAACGGCTACAGCACCCGCTACGCGCACCTGTCGCGGATCGCGCCGGGGGTGGCGGAGGGGCGGATGGTGTCGCAGGGCGACGTCGTCGGCTACGTGGGGATGACCGGCCTCGCCACCGGCCCGCACCTGCACTACGAGGTCCGGCGGCGCGGACGCCCCGTGGACCCGGAGCTGGTCTCCGCGGACGCGGGCCCGGCCCACGACCTGGGCCTCGCGCCGGCGTGGCGCGCCGAGCGGAGGGAGCTCGGCGCCCTCCTGGCCCGGGCGCCGACCGTCCTTTCGAGGCGGGCGCGCGACGGCTCCGGACGCTGAGCGCGTCCGGCCGCCGCCGAGGCGTTTCCATGAAGGATCCGTCCGCTACCTGCGGTGCGCCCGCAACAGTCCGCCGCCCTGCCGCCCCTCCCCCCCCGCTCGCGCCCCCTCGCTAACCCGCTGCGGAATACGCGCTTCGTGCGCCCCGCCGCCCGCCCCCCGCAGGGCACGTCACGTGCTCTTGGGCTCGCGGCGGCCATGCAGCCCCGCCGCCGGGCGCCTCACGTACGGGTAGAGGCGCCCTTCTCCAATCCAGCGCAGGCAGGCTAAGGCAGTCTCCGGGATCCGTCGCTACGGGGACCCGGGCTGCGTCACGTTCGCTCCGGGAACCGGCACAGTGTCCACGCAACCGATCTCGCTCGTGACCTCCATCGGTACCGATGCGCCGAACCGCGGGAACACCCCCAGGGGACCGGGACGGGAATCCCTCCGGCGCCGGGCGGAGGACCGCGTCCTCCCGCTGCTGCTGGCGCCGCAGCCGGGACAGGACGCGCGGCTCCTCCCCGCCGGGGGAAGCGGGTCCCGGCTCCTCCAGGGGTACGAGGTCGGCCCGGAGCCCAGCGTCCGGGTCACCGAGTGCGAGGACCCGCCCCTGGAGGCCGACGACGGCGCCGTGCTCGTGGAGCTGGGCACCGGGGACGCGCTGCTGGCCGCCGGGGCCGCCATCCGCCGGATCCCGCGGGGGGCCGGGGGCGAGGACCTGCTCATG
>DASYWD010000212.1 GCA_035936415.1 Longimicrobiaceae bacterium | reverse complement strand
GCGCCAGCGCCACCTGGATCCCCGGGACCTCCAGCAGCGTCAGCAGCGTGGGCAGGAAGCCCTCCGCGGGCGCTCCCATCCGCTCCACGAACTGCTGCGCCGCGATGAAGGTCACCGCCGAGACGGAGCCGTAGTGCGCCGCGATCCCCGCCGAGTCCGAGATGGAGAGCCGCCCCACGCGCCGCAGCAACGCGTACGCAACGAGCGGGGTGACCACGCCCAGCAGCAGCGTCACGGCCGCCGGGAGGGCGATCGCGTCCCAGGTGGTCTTCGAAAGCTCCACGCCGCCCTTGAGCCCCAGCGCAAAGAGCAGGTAGATGGAGAGCGCCGTGTACAGGTCCTTGGGCAGCGACAGGTCGCTGCGGAGGAGCTTCGCCACGATCCCCAGCGCGAAGGCCAGCACCAGCGGCGAAAGGAGGTTGGCGAGGAGAAGGTCGGTCATCGTGGTTCCCGGGGTGTGTCGGCGGCCGACGCGGCCGGCCGCGGATCAGGGTCCCCAAGGATAAGGCAGCGCCCACCCATAGACAAATTGAAATTTACGCGCGCATTCATCGTTCACGCCGATGTATCGGCGCACGGCGGGGGCGGCGTGTGTCTCTCCGGTCGTTCCGGTCGTCCGTGAAGCGGACCCGCGGGCCGCGGGGTCAGTCCTCCACCAGGTAGGCGATCCCCCAGGCGCCCTCGCCCGCATGCGTGGCGATGATGGGGGTTCCCGGAGCCGCGATGATCTCGCGGTCGCGGCCGTAGCGCTTGCGGATCTCGCCGCACACCTCGTCCACCGCCTCCGGGCAGGCCACGTGCATCACCCCGAAGCGCACCTTCTGCACGTCGCGGGGGACCCGCTGCTCCAGGATCTCCATCATCCTGGGGAGCACGTTCTTCCGCCCGCGCACCCGGGCGATGGGGTCCAGCTTCCCTTCGGCGTCGACGTCCAGCACCGGCTTGATGTCCAGCAGGCTTCCCAGCCACGCCCGGCCGCGCCCCACGCGGCCGGAGGCCAGCGCCCGCTCGAAGGTATCCAGGTGGATGAAGAAGCCCGAGCGCTGGCGGATGCGTTCCAGCTCCGCGACGATGCGCTCCGGCTCCCAGGCCATCTCCCCCAGCTCCGCCGCCTTGAGCGCCATCAGCCCCTGCAGGAGCGACCCCCCGCGCGAGTCCACCAGGTGCACCGGCGTGTCGCCGTCCTCCCGCTGCCGCGCCGCCGCCTGCGCCGAGGCGTAGGTCCCGGAGAGGGCCGAGGAGAGGAGGACCGCCACGATGGCCTCTCCCTCCTCGGCGGCGCGCGCGTACGCCTTCAGGAAGGCGGCCGGCGCCGGCTGCGAGGTGCTGGGGTGCGCGCCCTCCTTGAGGCGCTCCGCGAACTCCTCGGCGGAGATGTCGACGCGGTCGCGCAGCACCTGGTCGCCGAAGACCAGGTTCAGCGGGACCATGTGCATCCCGTGGGCGCGCACCACCTCGTCCGGCAGGTCGCAGGCGGTGTCCACCACCACCGAGACGGGGCGGCGGGCCAGGCGCATGTGCCCGGACGCGGCGGCCCGCTCCATGGCCGCGTGCTGCGCCTGCATGTCCTCCGCCTTGTGGGTGGCCAGCTCGCCCAGCGTGCGCAGGTAGCCGAAGACCTCCTCCGGCTCGTCGGTGTGGATGTGGATCTTGAGAAGCTGCTCGCTGCGGATCACCACCAGCGAGTCGCCGCGCTCCCGCAGGTGGGCGCGCACCGCGTCCGAATCCGGGAGGGCGCTCCCCCGCACCAGCGCCTCGGTGCAGTAGCGGTAGGTCTCGCTCTCCGTGGGGTACTCGGCCTGCGCCGCGGCCAGGGGCTCGGCGTCGTAGGCCGGCACCTCTTCCAGCGCCGTGAGCGGGTCGCCGGAGAGGAAGGCGGAGATCCCCTCCAGGATGTGGACGAAGCCCCTGGCGCCGGCGTCCACCACCCCCGCGCCCTTGAGCACCGGGAGGAGCTCCGGGGTGCGGGCCAGCGCCTCGCGCGCCTTCACCAGGAGGCGCTCGAAGAGGACGACGAAGTCCGAGTCCTGCAGGCGCTCCGCCTCGTCGGCGACCGCCCGCATGATGGTGATCATGGTCCCCTCCACCGGCTTCTCCAGCGCACGGTACACGTGCTCCGTGGCGCTGCGCAGCGCCTGGCCGAACTCGGCGACGCTCAGGCGCGCCCGGTCGCCCACGGCGTCGCTGAAGCCCAGGAGGAAGTGGGACAGGATCATCCCGCAGTTGCCGCGGGCACCCATGATTCCCGCCTCCGCCGCGCGCTTCGCGACCACGCCCACCGACGCCTCGTCGCGGGTGCGCAGGTGGTCGGCGATGGAGGAGACGGTCAGCGCGAGGTTGGTCCCGGTGTCCCCGTCGGGAACGGGGAAGACGTTGATCCGGTTGAGCTCGGCGCGGTTGCGCTGGACGTACTCGGACGCCGCCATCAGCGCGCCGCGGAGGCCCGGACCGTCGAGGTGGGTCATGCTCATGGCTCGTACGATAGGGTGGCCGCGCCGGGAGCGACAGGAGGCCTGCCGCGAGCGCTCTCGCAAGGAAAATTCCACCGCAGGCGCCGCGGATTGCCGCGCCCCCGTGCGGCGTGTAGAATCCCCCCGCGCCGGAGGCCGCTCCCCCCGTTCCCGGAGGGACGGGCCGGCCCGCACCGAACCCCGTACGATGAAGAAGACGCTCGCCCTGCTGGCCCTGCTCGCGCCGCTCGCCCCCGCGCTCCCCGCCGCCGCCCAGGCCGCCGCGGCGCGGCCGCTCTCGTTCGAGGCGCGCGGGGGCGCCACCCTCCCCGCCGGCGAGTTCGCGGACGGGGTCGGCTCGGGGTTCACCGTGGGCGGGAGCGTCGGGTACCTCTTCTCCACCTACGGTGGCTGGGGGACCAGCGTGTACGCCGGGTTCACCTACAACGCCTTTTCGGTGGACGACGAGACGGGGCTCCTGCGCGACGTCCGCTACCAGCTCCCCGGCTTCGACGCGGGGCTGCGGACCGCGCTCCCCGCCACCCTGGGGGGCGAGCCCTTCGTCCGGGGCGGGCTGGTGTTCTACAAGGGCGACCTCGCCGACGACCCGGACGCCATCCGGCACGACTGGGAGCTCGGGCTGGACGGCGCCGCGGGCTTCGAGTACCCCCGCGGGGCCCGGTTCACCGTCACTCCGGCGCTGGGGTACACCTGGGTGCCGGGGCAGGGCATCGGCGACGCGGCCTTCCTGAAGCTGGACGTGGGGCTGCGGGTGCGGCTCTGAGCCCGCCACGGGGCCGCCTGTGTCCCCCCGGGGAGGCGCGGCGTCCTCCGGATCGGACGCGAATCCCGGGTTAGGTGTCGCGTAAGTGCTTGCGGTACAACGATGTCGGTCTGGCACGCGCCGTGCCTGGACCGGGGCCCGGCGGCGCGGGACACGCCCGTGCCGCCGTCAGGTGAGGGAAGACGTTCGTTCACTTTTCGGGAGGAAGCATGAAGAAGAGCATCGTAATGATGGCGGCGGCCGTCGCCGCAGTCGGCCTTGCCGAGAGCGCCAGAGCGCAGAGCCTGGTCCCCCTCGCCGTGGAGGCTCGGGCCAGCGCGGCCGTCCCAACCGGCAGCTTCTCCGACTTCGAGGGCGGGATCGGCACCGGGTACGGCTTCGGCGTGAACGGCTCGCTGAAGCTGAACCCCCTGCTCGGCATCTACGGCGGGTACAGCTGGACGGGGTACGACCTGGACGCCCGGGACGAGACGCTCACGCAGCAGGGGCTGGACGCCGGCGTCCGCGTGGGACTGGGCCTGCTGCCCATGCGCCCGTATGCCCGCGGCGGCGTGGTGTACCACAAGCTGGACGACGGGCACGGCCACGACAACGAGCGCAAGCTGGGGTACGAGGTCGGGGCCGGGCTCAGCTTCCCGCTGGGGATGGTGATCTCCGTGACCCCGGAGGTCACCTATACCCGGATCAACGACGCCATCGAGGGGCAGGACCTTTCCGCGGTGCGCGTCGGGATCGGCCTCCGCGCCGGGCTGTAGGCGGAGCGGAGGGATCGCAGCGCGGCGGCCGGGGC
>DASYWD010000211.1 GCA_035936415.1 Longimicrobiaceae bacterium | reverse complement strand
GCGCGGTGTCGGCGGTGGGCGCTCCAGTGCGCCGATCAGGCTGGCCGGGGGCGTCGGCGCCCGCCGGGCCGCCGCCCAGCTCCACCGCGGTGACCGGGACGGCGGTGCTGTCCGCCAGGACCACGCGCACCTGCGCCGGGGTGAAGCTCTGCGCCGGGTCCAGGAAGTCGTCGAACTTCACCTCGACGGCCGCGCTGTCCACGGGCTGGGCGGAGGCGGCGCGGGGTGCCGTGCTGTCCGGCTCCAGGAGGCGGAGGCGCACCGTGGGCGCCGTCCCGACGGCGACGGCGGCGCGGGCCGTGTCGCGGGGCTCGTAGTCCTGCAGGGCGCGGTCCGCGTTCTGGTCCGTGAAGGCGCGCAGGACGTACTCGCCCGCCGGGATCTGCCGGAACGAGAACGCGCCGGCGGAGTCCGCCGGCACGGCGTACACCAGCGAATCGGGAGCGAGGATCGCCTCCACCCGCGCGCGGGCCTCCGGGCGGCCCGTGGTCCGGCTCACGACGGTGCCCTCCAGCCGGGTGTCCGGGATCTCCGGGCCGGTGGAGAAGACGAGCCGAACCGGCTCCGTGCGGCGGTTGCCGAAGAGGTCCTGGACGGTGGACGCCACGGTGACCTGGTAGATCCGCCCCGCTTCCCACCCGCGCCGCAGCGACACGCGGATCTCGTCCCCGCGGTGCGCCACGTCCACGGCGCTGGTGCGCGGCGAGACCTGCACCGCGTCGCGCACGCTCTGTTCGGAGACACGCTCGTCGAAGACGATCACCACGGGCTCGCGGAAGGCGCCGCCGCGGGCCATCGTGTCGGGGCGGGTGGCGAGGAGCTGGGGGGGCTGCTTGTCCTCCGGGCCGCCCGGGGGCGGCTCGATGTGCGCGCACGCCGCCACCGCCAGCAGGAGGGCGCCAGGCGCCCCGCGGAGGCTCAGACCCACGCGGCGCCCTCCAGGGCGGCCAGCTTCCCGGCCAGCTTCTCCCGCTGCGCGGTGTACCCGGCCAGCTTCTCGCGCTCCTTCCCCACCACCTCGGCGGGCGCGCGGGCGACGAAGCTCTCGTTGGCGAGCTTCTTCTCCGTACCGGCGATCAGGCCGTCCAGCCGGCCCACCTCGTCGCGGAGCCGGGTGCGCTCCTTCTCCACGTCGATGACGCCGGCCAGCGGGACGAAGATCTCGGCGCCGGAGCGGAGCACCGCGCTCGCCCCCACACCTTCCCCCGCCCCCTCGAAGCCCAGGTCATCCACCCGAGCGAGGTCCCGCACCGCCCGCAGGTTGGCCTCCAGGTCGCCCCGCAGCTCCGGCGAAGCGCTCGCCACCCGGAGTGGGACGCGCTTGGTCTGCACCCCGTACTCCGCGCGGATGTTGCGCACCGCCACGATCACGGCCTGCAGCTCGGCGAAGCGCGCCTCCACCGCGTCGTCCTCCCACTCCGGGACGCGCTCCGGCCAGCGGGCCACCATCAGCGACTCGGCGTCGCCCGCGGCGCGCGGGAGGCGCTGCCACACCGTCTCCGTGATGAACGGCATGGTGGGGTGGAGCAGGCGCATGGCCCCGTCCAGCGCCGTGGCCAGGGTGGCGCGGGCGGCGTCGCGGCTGCGGTCGCCCAGCTCGCCGCGGAGGCGGGGCTTCACCAGCTCCAGGTACCAGTCCGCCAGGTCGCCGCGGAAGAACTCGTACGCGCGGAGCACGGCCTCGTTGAGGCGGAACTTCTCCAGCGCATGGGTCGTCTCGTCCGCGGCGCGGGAAAGGCGCGACAGGATCCAGCGGTCAGGCAGCTCCAGCGCGTCCCCCGCCGAGTCCAGCGGCACCCGCTCCGCGTCGCCCAGCGTCATCAGCGCGAAGCGGCCGGCGTTCCACAGCTTGTTGGCGAAGTTGCGCCCCGGTCCGAACGCCTCCTCCAGGTCCTCGTAGTTGAGCCCCTGGTCCGTCCCCGCCGCGCCGCCGGTGAGCACGGTGTAGCGGAGCGCGTCCGCGCCGAAGCGCTCCACCACCTCCAATGGATCGATCCCGTTCCCAAGCGACTTCGACATCTTCCGCCCCAGGTGGTCGCGGACCATCCCGGTGAGGTACACGTCGCGGAAGGGGACGTCGCCCATGAACTCCAGGCCCGCCATGATCATCCGGGAGATCCAGAAGAACAGGATGTCGTGCCCGGACACCAGCGTGTCGTTCGGGTAGAACCTGCGCAGGTGCGGCGTGTCGTCCGGCCAGCCGAGCGTGGAGAAGGGCCAGAGCCAGCTGGAGAACCAGGTGTCGAGCACATCCGGGTCCTGCTCCGGGGCCGCGGCCCCGCACTTCGGGCACTCCGTGGGGTCCTGCCGCGACACGATGGTCTCGCCGCACCCCTCCGCCCGGCAGTACCACACCGGGATGCGGTGCCCCCACCAGAGCTGCCGCGAGATGCACCAGTCGCGGATGTTCTCCAGCCAGTGCTCGTAGATCTTCGTGAAGCGCTCCGGGGTGAAGCGCACCCGCCCGTCGCGGGAGGCGGCGAGCGCCGGCTCCGCGAGCGGCCGCATCCGCACGAACCACTGGTCGGAGAGGCGCGGCTCCACCACGGTGTCGCACCGGTAGCAGTGCGGCACCGCGTGCGTGTGCGGCTCGACCTTCTCCAGCAGCCCCAGCTCCTCGAAGGCCTGCACCACCGCCCCTCGCGCCTCGAAGCGGTCCAGCCCGCGGAACGCCTCCGGCGCGTTGTCGTTCAGGAACGCCTCGGGGGTCATCACGTCGATGGACGCGATCCCGGTCCGCTGCGCCGCCTCGAAGTCGTTGGGGTCGTGGGCCGGGGTGAGCTTCACCGCCCCGCTCCCGAACTCCGGGTCCACGAAGTCGTCGGCCACCACGGGGATGGTGCGGCCCGTAAGCGGCAGCTCCACCGTCGCGCCGTGCAGCGCCACGTAGCGCTCGTCCTCCGGGTGCACCGCCACGGCGGTGTCGCCCAGCATGGTCTCCGGGCGGGTGGTCGCCACCGTCAGGTACGGCCTCCCGTCCGGGAGCCGCGGGAGCCCCGGCGCGTCGGTGCCCGCGGCGAGCGGGTAGCGCAGGTGGTACAGCTTCCCCTGCGTCTCCTCCGGCTCCGCCTCCTCGTCCGAGAGCGCGGTGAGGCAGCGCGGGCACCAGTTGATGATGCGGTTCCCGCGGTAGACCAGCCCCTTCTCGTACAGGTGGACGAACACCTCGCGCACCGCCCGCGAGAGCCCCTCGTCCAGCGTGAAGCGGGTGCGCTCCCAGTCGCACGAGCAGCCGATGGCGCGGAGCTGGTCGATGATGGTCCCTTCCGTCTTCCCCACGAACTCCCACACCCGCCCGACGAACGCCTCGCGCCCCAGGTCGTAGCGGGTCTTCCCCTCGCCGGCCAGGATGCGCTCCACCACGTTCTGCGTGGCGATCCCGGCGTGGTCGGTCCCGGGCTGCCAGAGCGTCGCGCGCCCCTGCATCCGCCGCCAGCGGATGAGCATGTCCTGCACGGAGTTGTTCAGTCCGTGCCCCATGTGGAGCGCCGCCGTGACGTTGGGCGGCGGGATCACGATGGTGTAGGGCGCCGCCTCCGACTCCGGATCGGCGTGGAAGTAGCCGCGCTCCTCCCACCAGCGGTAGAGCGGGCCCTCGTTCTCCTGCGGCGTGTACTGGGGTGCCAGCGGCTCGGCCATCGGGACCTGCTCCTGTCTATGCGAACGGGGCCGGAGGCCCCGCGTCGTTGCTCTACAATTCGGTTCCTGCCATCAATTCCGAATTCTAGGACAGGAGCGGAGGGGGGTCAAGCGAAGAGGCGGCGGCTCAGAGGCTGAGCTGGTCCGGGTCGCTTCCCGGGGAGGCGCGCTCCGCCGCGCCGTCCGGGAGCTGCCCTCGGAGCCAGCGCTCCAGCACCGCGAGCACGTACGCGGTCTCCTCGTCGGTGAGCGCCCGGCCCTTCTGGATACGGTGCCACTTCTGCAGGCACCCGCGGCAGCAGGTGGCGGTGGCGTGCTGCGCGACGAAGGCGGGGTGGTTCCGCATCGGCGTCTGCTTCCCGTCGTTGGCCGGCTCGGCGACGGCGAGGCGGGTGCCGATGAACCCCGCGGCGTGCTCCATGACCACGTCGAGGCCGCGGCTGCGCAGGTACTGCAGCTCCGTCGCGCGGAGGCGGAACCGCCGACGGAAGTCGGAGGTCTGCAGGCGGGCGAAGAGGTCGTCGAGGTCGCGCATGGCAGAGAGGACGGTGAAGAGCCGGCGAGCCGGAGCCGTTCCCGTTGTACCCCGAAAACGAAGTACGGGGTGCGACAGCCGGGCGGTTTCGGCTGGCTCACCCCGGCGGAGCGAGACCCCGCAGGGCTGGCGGCTCGCGTAGCCCGCGGAGGAGACGGGCCGGCAGTTCGGCCCGGCTCCGGAGCGGCCCACGAACGCCGCACAAACGGGAAGCCGCTACTCGCCGTCCATCCCGTGCGGGTACAGCGTCGGGGCGGTGGGGTCCTCCGGGAAGCCCTTCTCCAGCGCGCGCCGGAACGCCGCCACCACCGCCGGATCGAACTGTGTCCCCGAGCACCGCTCGATCTCCTCCATCGCCGCCTCGGGGGACCGCTTCGGCCGGTACGGGCGCGTGGTGACGATGGCGTCGAAGGTGTCCACCACCGCGATGATCCGCCCCTGGATCGAGATCTCCTCGCCCTTCAGGCCGGCCGGGTACCCCGCGCCGTCCCACCGCTCCTGATGGTGCAGCACGGCGGGGAGCGCCGGCCGCAGGAAGGCGCTCCGCGACATGATGGCCGCCCCGGTCTCCGGGTGGCGCTTCATCACCTCGTACTCCTCGTCGGTCAGCCGCCCCGGCTTGAGGAGGACGTGGTCGGGAACCGCGATCTTGCCGATGTCGTGGAGGAGCGCCCCCACCCAGAGGTGCCGCAGCTCCTCCCCCGCGAGCCCCATCTCGCTCCCGGTCGCCACCGCGCGCCGCGCCACCCGCCCCACGTGGTTGCCGGTGTAGTCGTCGCGCGCCTCCACGGCGTTGGCGAGCGACAGCAGGGCGTCCACGAACAGGGCCTCCAGCTCGCGCGCCTGCTCGGCCACCCGCTCCTCCAGGTGCCGCTGGTGAAAGCGGTTCTCCCGGAGGAGCGAGCGGTGCTCCAGCGCCCGCTCCACGGCGAGGATGACCTCGTCCAGGTTGAAGGGCTTCAACAGGTAGTCGTCGGCCTGTAGGCGGAGGGCGTCGATGGCGTTCTCCATCGTCCCCGCGCCGGTGAGGATGATGAACCCCACCGTGTCGTCCATGGCCTTGAAGCGCTGCAGCAGCTCCAGCCCCCCGATCCCGGGCATCTGCAGGTCGGAGAGCACGAGGTCGGCGCCCTCGCGGCCGAACATCTCCTCGGCCTCCTCGCCGCTGGTGGCCAGGCGCAGCTCGTAGCCGTCGCGCAGCACCCGCGCCAGCACCGCGCGCACCCCCGCGTCGTCATCCACGATCAGCACCCGCGGCCGCTCCCGGCGCGGCGCCGAGCGCCCGAGCACAGCGCTCACCGCGGCCCTCCCGCCACGCCGGGCTCCAGGCCGAAGTCGGAGAGCGCCACCTGCACGTCGTGGGCGATGCGCACGCCGGGGACGCCCCGCACGTCCACCTCGGCGGCGGCGACGCTCGCCACCTGCGCCCCGTTCACCCGGAAGCGGACCGAGTCGGCCGCCACCTGCACCTGCAGCTCGTTGGGGCGCCCCCCGTCCTCGGTGTCGCGGCGGATGGACGGATGGTGGGTCCAGGGGCGCACCACCGGCACCTCCGCGCCGGCCCGGCGCCGGATCAGGAAGCTGCCGTCGCCGCGCACCAGGAAGTAGCTGTACCGCTGCCCCTCCTCCGGCCCCTCCAGCCCCTCGCCCCCGAAGACGATCCCGTACCCCTCGTGCAGCCGGCCGTGCAGCTTCTGCATCCGGGAGTGGATCGTGTACGGCGGCTGCACGGCCTCCTGCCCGGCGCGCCAGAGCACGGCGTGCGGGCCGGTCTCCACCAGCAGGGTGTCGGCACCGCGGAGGCTCACCCCCTCCGCGGGGGCCGTGCGCCATCCTTCGGCGGCGGAGCGGACCGGAGTGGCGGCTGCCGTGTCGCCGGGCTCCCCGGCGCCGTCGCCCGGGCGCTCGGGGGCGCACCCCCAGAGGAGGGCCGCGCCCAGGAGCAGGACTGGTGCTTTCATCGAGATTCGGGTTGCAGGGACTCGCGGAGCACGTCGAGCGGGAGGTCGCGGACGCGCACCTCCAGCGGCACCTCGATGGCGTCCTCGGTCCGGGTGCGGAGCCGGAAGGTGTGCCGGATGTGCAGCGGGACCTCGGTCCGGATCGGGATCGTCGTCTTGATGGGGAGGACCACCGTGTGGTTTCCGAACGGCGACCGGAAAGGGACCTGGACGCGGGTGTCGATCGGGAGCTGCGTGTTCAGGTTCACGCGCAGCCGCTCGTCCACGGGGATGTCCAGCCGGATCGGCGTCCCCGCGGGGAGCCGGATGCGGTACGCCAGCCGCGCGTCCTCCGCTTCCAGGCGGTCCAGCGCCCGGTGCGCCGCCGCGACCGCCCGCGACTCGGCGTCGCGCAGCCGCCAGAGGAGGTACACGTTCGCCCCGAGCGCGATGGTCGCCAGCGCCATGGCGGCGAGCGCAATCCCCGCCGAGCGCTCGCGCACCCCCCGCATCAGCCGACCGGAACGCCCGGGTGCCGCCTCGCTCAACGCCGTGTCCTCCTGGGAGCCGTGGAGCCGCAAGATACAATGGCGGTGAAGGGTTGGCGACCCCTGGCGGGGAGTGCGGCCCCCACCCGGCTCGCTTTAGGCTCGCCACCCTCCCCCAATTCTGCTACGCATTACCCACAAGTCGAGAAGGGGGAGAACGATGGGAGCAGGAGGAGGTAAGAGGGAGGGCAGGTAGGGAGAGGAGGGAACCGAAGGCAGGAAGAGA
>DASYWD010000210.1 GCA_035936415.1 Longimicrobiaceae bacterium | reverse complement strand
AAGACCATCACGCCGCACACGAAGTTCAAGGCCGAGGTCTACGTGCTGACGAAGGAAGAGGGGGGGCGGCACACGCCGTTCTTCAACGGCTACCGGCCGCAGTTCTACTTCCGCACGACGGACGTGACGGGGACGGCCAACTTGCCCGAGGGGGTGGAGATGGTCATGCCGGGCGACAACGTGCAGATGAGCGTGGAGCTGATCACGCCCATCGCCATGGAGAAGGAGCTGCGCTTCGCCATTCGCGAGGGCGGCCGCACCGTCGGCGCCGGCGTCGTCACCGAGATCGTCGAGTAAAGCCGGTTGGCGGACCCGGCGCGGCGCCCTATGGCGTCGCGCCGGCCGCTTGTCACGAGGCTTACAGAAACCGTCAACCGAGCTTGAAGGACACATGGCTGGCAAGATCCGTATCCGGCTGAAGGGCTTCGATCACGCGGTGATCGACCAGACCACGGCCGACATCGTCCGTACCGCGGAGAAGACCGGCGCCACCGTCAGTGGCCCGATCCCGCTCCCGACCCGCGTGCAGCGGTGGACCGTGCTCCGGTCCCCCCACGTGGACAAGAAGAGCCGCGAGCAGTTTGAGCTGAAGACGCACAAGCGCGTCATCGACATCCTCGACTCGCGCCCGCAGACCGTCGACGCCCTCACCAAGCTGGATCTCCCGGCGGGTGTGGACGTCGAGATCAAGGTGGACTGAGGAGGACGCGATGTCTGGAATCATCGGAAAGAAGCTGGGCATGACCCAGCTGTTCGACGCGACCGGCGCCGTGGTGCCGGTGACCGTCGTCGAGGCGGGCCCCTGCCCGGTCGTGCAGGTCCGCACCCAGGAGAAGAACGGCTACCAGGCCGTGCAGCTCGGGTTCGGCGCGCGCAAGGCGACCCGGGCCACCAAGGCCGAGCTCGGCCACGCCACCAAGGCGGGTCTGGAGAGCGCCCCCGTGGTGCTTCGTGAGTTCGACTTCGGCGGCGACACGACCCCGGCGGTCGGCGAGAACGTCACCGTCGAGCAGTTCGAGGTGGGCGCGAAGGTGAAGGTCACCGGCACCACCAAGGGCCGCGGCTTCCAGGGCGTGATGAAGCGCCACGGGTTCGGCGGCGGGCGCGCCTCGCACGGCGCCACCCGCATCCACCGGGCCCCTGGCTCCATCGGCGCGGGCACCAACCCGTCCCGCGTCATCAAGGGGAAGCGGATGCCCGGCCAGATGGGGAACGTGCAGCAGACCGTGCGCAACCTCCGGGTCGCCAAGGTCGACGCCGAGCGGAACCTGATCTACATCCGCGGCGCCGTGCCGGGCCCGGTGAACGGGTTCGTCTTCATCACGAAGCAGTAAGGGGGAGAGATGCTGAGCGCACGTTACTTCAGCGCAGCCGGCGAGCCGGGCGACGCCGTCCAGCTCCCCCAGGAGCTGTTCGACGGCGTGGTCCACGAGGCCGTGCTGCACCAGGTGATCAAGGCTCACCTGGCAAACCGGCGGCAGGGAACCGCCGCGACCAAGACCCGCGGGATGGTCTCCGGCGGGAACAGCAAGGTGTGGCGGCAGAAGGGGACCGGGCGCGCGCGCCAGGGCTCCATCCGCGCCCCGCACTGGCGGGGCGGCGGGATCGTCTTCGGTCCGAGCCCGCGCTCGTACAACCAGGACATCCCCAAGAAGGTGAAGGCGCTCGCCCGCCGCTCGGCGTTCAACACGCGCGCGCAGGCCGAGCAGGTCACCGTGATCGAGCGCTTCGACCTGGACGCGCCCAAGACGCGCCGGGTGGCCGAGCTGTTCGGGAAGATCGGAGTGGCCGGCAAGAAGGTGCTCGTCCTGACCGACGGGATCAACAACACGCTGTTCCTGTCGGTGCGCAACCTCCCGAACGTCCGGGTGATGCCGCTCCGCGAGGCCTCGGCGTACGACGTGATGACCGCCAACGAGCTGGTGATCGAGTCCGCCGCCCTGCAGTCCGCGGGCGTCGGCGCGGAGACCGAGGAGGTGGTGAATGCGTAGCATCCATGACGTGATCGTGCGGCCGCTGCTCACCGAGAAGTCCACGGACCAGCTCGACAAGCACAACGCCTACACCTTCGTCGTCTCCAAGGACGCCAACAAGATCGAGATCGCGGGCGCGATCGAGAAGCAGTTCGGCGTGAAGGTGAAGGACGTCCGCACCATGCGGTACGCGGGGAAGGACCGCCGCGTCGGCAAGTACGTCGGCCGCCGTCCGTCCTGGAAGAAGGCAGTGGTCACCCTCCAGGAGGGCGACACCATCGAGATCTTCGAGGGAGTCTGAAGATGCCGACCAAGCAATTCAAGCCGATGACTGCCGGGACCCGCTTCCGGCAGATCAGCGACTTCGCCGAGGTCACCCACAAGGGGCGCCCGGAGAAGGGGCTGACCGAGGCGATCACCAAGTCCGGCGGGCGGAACCACCACGGGCACGTCACCCTGCGCCGCCGCGGCGGAGGGCACAAGCGCCTGTACCGGATCGTCGACTTCAAGCGCAACAAGCACGGCGTCAAGGCCCGCGTGGAGCGCATCGAGTACGATCCGAACCGGACCGCCAACCTGGCGCTCCTGGTGTACGAGGACGGCGAGCGCCGGTACATCCTGCACCCGCGCGGGCTGAGCGTCGGCGACGTGGTGGAGTCCGGCACCGGCTCCGATATCAAGGTGGGGAACTCGCTCCCGCTTGCGGAGATCCCGCTGGGCACCACGGTGCACAACGTGGAGATCCGCCCGGGGAAGGGCGCCCAGATGGCCCGCTCCGCGGGCGCCGGGGTGCAGATCGTGGCGAAGGAGGGTGAGTACGTCACCCTGCGCATGCCCTCCACCGAGGTCCGCCTGGTCCGCCGCGAGTGCGTGGCGACCGTCGGCCAGGTGGGGAACGTGGACCACGAGAAGCAGTCCATCGGCAAGGCCGGCGCGAACCGCTGGCGCGGCAAGCGCCCCAAGGTCCGCGGCGTCGCCATGAACCCGGTGGACCACCCGCTGGGCGGCGGCGAGGGGAAGACGTCGGGCGGCCGTCCGCCGGTCTCGCCCTGGGGCCAGTCCGAGGGCGTGAAGACCCGGAAGAACAAGAAGGCTTCCAACAAGTTCATCGTCCGCGGCCGCAAGCGCGGCCGGGCGACCAAGTAGGGCGTCGCCCCGCGAGGGGCGCCACAGGAGGCCTGCGAGCAGCGATCCGTCCGTCCCGCTCCGGCGGGGTGGACGGATTGCTGATCGTTTGTTAGGTTTACTGGCTGTGCCGCGAACGGGCTTCGCGGCATGTCGCGTCCACCACTGGACACCAAGTGGACCTTGCTCCCGGCATGGGGCCGGGGGCGAAGCTAAGAGCGAGAGCAGAACATATGCCGAGAAGTCTCAAGAAGGGGCCCTTCATCGAGGAGAGCCTCCTCAAGAAGGTCCGGCAGATGAACGAGCGGGGCGAGAAGCGCGTGGTCAAGACCTGGTCGCGCAGCTCCACCGTCACCCCCGAGTTCATCGGCCACACGCTCGCGGTGCACAACGGGAACAAGTTCATCCCCGTGTACCTCACGGAGAACATGGTCGGGCACAAGCTCGGCGAGTTCGCCCCCACCCGCATGTTCCGCGGGCACGGCGGCAAGCTGGCCGACAAGCGCGCGCGCGCGCGTTAGCCCACACGAGCGAAAAGGAGACAGACAGATGCAAGCTCGTGCAATGGCCAAGAACGTCGGGATGTCGCCCCGCAAGATGCGGCTGGTCGTCGACCTGATCCGCGGGCGGAGCGTGAACGAGGCGTACTCCATCCTGAAGTTCTCCAAGAAGGCCGCCACCACTCCCATCGAGAAGGCGCTCCGCTCCGCCGTCGCCAACGCGCAGCAGAAGGCCGACGCGCAGGGCACCTTCCTCGACGTGGACGACATGGTCGTCCGTGAGGCGTTCGTCAACGAGGGTCCGACGATGAAGCGGTTCTCTCCGCGCGCCATGGGCCGCGCGACGCCGATCATGAAGCGGTCCAGCCACCTCACCATCATCGTCGACGAGAAGGAGTAAGCCGTGGGACAGAAGACCCATCCGAGAGGGTTCCGGCTCGGGATCGTCGCTCCCTGGAAGTCCCGCTGGTACGCGGAGCGCGACTTCCCGCGGCTCCTCGTCGAGGACGAGACGATCCGGAAGTACCTGAACCAGCGCCTGGGGCACGCGTCGATCGCCGAGGTCGAGATCGAGCGCAAGCCCGGAAAGGTCATCGTCACCGTCCACACCGCCCGTCCGGGCGTGGTGATCGGCAAGGGCGGCTCCGAGGTCGACAAGCTGCGTGACGAGCTGGGCCGGCTGACCAAGACCAACGAGGTCGCGATCAACGTCGAGGAGGTGAAGCGCCCCGAGGTGGACGCCCAGCTCGTCGCCGACAGCATCGCGCACCAGCTCGTCCAGCGGGTCTCCTTCCGCCGCGCCATGAAGCGCTCCGTGCAGAACGCGATGCGCGCCGGGGCGGAGGGGATCAAGATCCAGGTCGGCGGCCGCCTGAACGGCGCGGAGATCGCGCGCTCCGAGAGCTACAAGGAGGGGCGCATCCCGCTCCAGACCCTTCGCGCGGACATCGACTACGCGCAGTCCACCGCGCGCACCACGTACGGGACCATCGGCGTGAAGGTATGGGTGTTCAAGGGCGAGGTGGTGGAGAACCGCCGCGGCCGCACCTACTCCAGCGACGCCTGAGGAGGACTAGAAGATGCTTGCCCCTAAGCGAGTAAAGTACCGTAAGCAGATGAAGGGCCGCATGCGGGGGAAGGCGACCCGCGGCAACTTCGTTGCCTTCGGCGACTTCGGCCTGCAGGCGATGGAGCCGGGCTGGATCACCAACCGCACCATCGAGTCGGCCCGTATCGCCATGACCCGCCATATCAAGCGTGGCGGCAAGGTCTGGATCCGGATCTTCCCCGACAAGTCGCTGACCAAGAAGCCGCTCGAGGTCCGCATGGGCAAGGGGAAGGGTAACCCGGAGTTCTGGGTGGCCGTCGTCAAGCCCGGCCGGATCATGTTCGAGCTGGAGCACTCCAACCGCGAGATGGCGCGCCGGGCCCTGGAGCTCGCCGCGGCCAAGCTCCCGGTGAAGTGCAAGATCGTGGAGCGGGAGAAGCCCGCCGTCGCCGCCGCGGTCGAGGGAGGTGAGGGATGAAGTCCGCACGCAGCCGCGGCACCGACGCCGAGACCCTCCGCGGGATGAGCGTCGAGGACCTGGAGGCCCGCGCCGAGCAGCTCCGCGAGGAGCAGTTCCGGCTCCGCTTCCGGGCCGCCACGACCCAGCTGGAGAACCCCATGCTGGTGCGTGACATCCGGCGCGACATCGCGCGCATCAACACCATCCTGCACGAGCGGCAACATTCCGGCGAGGGCGCACGCTGATGAGCGAGAACGAGAACACCCAGGGCCAGGAAGAGCGCGGCCGCCGCAAGTCGCGGGTCGGCACCGTCGTCTCCGACAAGATGGACAAGACGGTCGTCGTCACCGTGGAGCGCCGCTTCCCGCACCCGCTGTACGGGAAGCAGATGACCCGCAGCAAGAAGTTCCACGCACACGACGAGAACAACGAGTACCACGTCGGCGACGTGGTCCGCATCGTCGAGACGCGCCCGCTGAGCAAGCTGAAGCGCTGGCGGGTCGCCGAGGTGATCGAGCGCGCCAGATAACAGCCGCCGGGGGAGGGGAGGGCCGCACGGCCCGGCTCCTCCCCGCAGGCGTTCCGAATCCTGAGGGGAAGACATGATCCAGCAAGAATCGATCGTCAGGATCGCGGACAACAGCGGCGCGAAGCGGGCGCTGGTGATCCGGGTCCTCGGCGGCAGCAAGCGGCGCTACGCCCGCATCGGCGACATCGTCGTCGTGGCGGTGAAGGACGCGCTTCCGGACGGGACCGTCAAGAAGGGCGACGTCGCCAAGGCGGTGGTGGTCCGCACCACCAAGGAGATGCGGCGCAAGGACGGGTCGTACATCCGCTTCGACGAGAACGCCGCCGTCATCATCAACAACGAGGGCGAGCCCCGCGCCACCCGCATCTTCGGGCCGGTGGGGCGTGAGCTCCGCGAGAAGCGCTTCATGAAGATCGTCTCGCTCGCCCCGGAGGTGCTCTGATGGCGAAGATGAAGATCCGCAAGGGCGACCGGGTGAAGGTCATCAGCGGCAACTACAAGGGGCACGAGGGCACCGTCCTTCGCGTCGAGCCGGACAAGAACCGCGTCGTCGTCCAGGGGGCGAACCTGCGCAAGCGCCACATGCGCCCGTCGCAGACCAACCCCGAGGGCGGCATCGTGCAGTTCGAGGCGCCGGTGCACGCGTCCAACGTGATGCTGGTCGATCCCGGCACCGGCGAGCCGACCCGGGTCCGCGCGCAGGTGAACGGGGACGGGAGCAAGGACCGCGTCGGCGTCCGCTCCGGCAAGGTGATCCCCAAGGCGTGAGCAGGCCCGCGGGCGCCGCTGCGGCGCCCGCGTCGTACACGGCGAGACCGCCCCCCCGGGCACGAGGCCGCGGCGGGATACGGAACGCGAGGAGATGAAGAATGGCCAATGAGAACGGAAGCAGGGCGAAGCCGCGCCTGCAGCGCTACTACGAGGAGCAGGTCCGCGGCCGGCTGCAGAGCGAGTTCGGGTTCAAGACCCCCATGCAGGTGCCCCGGCTGGAGAAGGTCGTCATCAACGTCGGGATGGGCGAGGCCAACAAGAACCCCAAGCTCCTCGACGCCGTCGTGGCCGAGCTGGGGCTGATCACCGGCCAGAAGGCCGTGGTCACCCGCGCCAAGAAGGCGATCTCCAACTTCAGCCTGCGCGAGAACCAGCCGGTCGGCGCCTCGGTCACGCTCCGCCGCGAGCGGATGTACGAGTTCCTCGACCGCCTGATCAACGTGGCGATGCCGCGCATCCGCGACTTCCGCGGCGTATCCACCCGCTCCTTCGACGGGCGCGGGAACTACACGATGGGCGTGAAGGAGCAGCTGATCTTCCCGGAGATCGAGTACGACAAGGTCGAGCGGATCCACGGGATGGACATCACGATCGTGACGTCCACCGACAGGGACGACGAGGCCGTGGCGCTCCTGCGGGAGATGGGCATGCCGTTCCGGGGTGCCTCTCCGGTCCTGGTCGAGGCGTAACTTTCAAAGGCGATACATCATGGCACGCAAGGCCCTGATCGAGAAGGCGAACCGGAAGCCCAAGTTCGGTGTACGCGCGTACAACCGCTGCAACCGCTGCGGCCGGCCCCGCGCGTTCCTGCGCAAGTTCGGGCTCTGCCGGATCTGCTTCCGTGAGATGGCGCTCCGCGGGGAGATCCCCGGGGTTCGCAAGGCGAGCTGGTAGGACCCGGCAACAGCCGGCCGACAGGGCGCAGCGCCCGGAGGGACACCCCTCCCGGACCGCGCCCCACATTTCCATTCACTTCCTACGAGTCCGGCGTCCCGCCGGATACTATAGGAGAGGAGCTTCATGGTGACGGATCCGATTGCGGACATGCTCACGCGCATCCGCAACGCCCATCTCGCGCGGCACCGCCGAGTCGACATCCCGGTTTCCAAGCTGAAGATCGAGCTCGCTCGCCTTCTCAAGGACAACCACTACGTCCACGACTTCAAGCTTCTGGACGACGGCAAGCGCCAGGTCCTGCGCCTGTACCTGAAGTACTACCAGGACAAGCCGGTGATCCGCGAGCTGCGCCGGGTGTCCAAGCCCGGGCTGCGCAAGTACGTCGGCGTGCAGGAGATCCCGCGGGTGCGCAACGGCCTGGGCATGGCCGTGCTTTCCACCTCGCGCGGCGTCATGACCGACAGTGAGGCGCGGGCCGCCAAGGTAGGCGGCGAGCTCCTCGCCATCGTCTGGTAAGGAGAGCGAGGAAACGATGTCGCGTATTGGAAGAAGGCCGATCACAGTCCCCGCCGGGGTGGACGTCGCTCTCGACGGCGCCACCATCCGGGTCAAGGGCCCCAAGGGCGAGCTCGCCCGCACGCTCAACTCCGCGATCGAGGTCCGCCGCGACGGCGACCAGATCCTGGTGGAGCGCCCGTCCGACAGCCCCGAGCACCGCTCGCTGCACGGGTTGACCCGGACCCTCGTGGCGAACATGATCGAGGGGGTCACCACCGGGTTCAAGAAGACGCTCGAGATCGTGGGCGTCGGGTACCGCGCCGAGAACAAGCCCTTCGGGCTGACGCTGGCGCTCGGCTACTCGCACCCCGTCGACTACAAGGCCCCGGAGGGAATCGAGCTCCGCGCCGTCTCGCCGACCGTGGTCGAGGTGACGGGCTCGAACAAGGAAGTCGTCGGGCAGGTCGCGGCCGAGATCCGGTCGCTCCGGCCGCCCGAGCCGTACAAGGGCAAGGGCGTGAAGTACCAAGGCGAGGTGATCCGCCGCAAGGCCGGCAAGGCGGGCGGGAAGTAATCCCGGCCGGCGTGCGCGGGTCATCGTATAGTCACACTTACGGAACCGACTGATGGCAAGGACAAAGATCAAGACGCGCCGGGACCGCCGCCTGCGGCGGCACCGCCGCGTCCGTGGAAAGGTCAACGGCACGGGGGAGCGTCCCCGCCTGGTCGTCTACCGCTCCCTCAACCACGTCGAGGGGCAGCTGGTGGACGATGTCCAGGGGAAGACGCTCGCCGGGCTTTCGACCGTCGCCCCCACCCTCCGCGAGCGGAAAGCCGCCGAGGGGCTGAGCAAGACCGACCTGAGCCGGGCCGCCGGAAAGGCGCTCGCCGAGAAGGCGCGCGAGCTGGGGATCACGAGCGTGGTCTTCGATCGCGGCGGCTACCTGTACCATGGCCGCGTCAAGGCCTTCGCGGAGGGCGCCCGCGAGGGCGGCCTCGAGTTCTAGGAGGAAGCAGATGGCTGAGAACAGGCAGGGCGGCGGCGGCCGCGGCGGTCAGGGCGGCGGGCGGGGCGGCCAGGGCGGCGGACGCGGCCCGGGCGGCTTCGGC
>DASYWD010000209.1 GCA_035936415.1 Longimicrobiaceae bacterium | reverse complement strand
GGGGGCCGGGGGTGTCCGTGGAGTTCACGGGGTGGGTGGGCGACGACGGCATGGATGCACTCTTCGCCCGGACCGACCTCCTGGTGGTCCCCAGCCTCTGGCCCGAGCCGTTCGGGCTGGTCGGGCCGGAGGCCGGGCTCCGGGGGGTCCCCGCCGCGGCGTTCGCGGCCGGCGGGATCCCGGACTGGCTGGTGGACGGCGTCGGCGGCCACCTGGCCCCGGCGGACCCGCCGACGGCCGCCGGGCTGGCGGAGGCGGTCGTCCGCTGCCTCCGTGACCCCCGGGAGCACGCGCGGCTCCGCCGCGGCGCCAGGGAGGTGGCCGGGCGGTTTTCACAGGAGGCGCACCTCGCGGCGCTCCTCCGGATCTTCGAAGGCGTGGTGGGCGGTGACTCCCCGGATCGCCGGACGGAAGGACTCTGAGAACGATGCTTCGTGAAGCCCTGATCGACACGCTCCGCCCGTACCACTTCCGGGGGAAGCTGAGGCTGCTGGCGGGAATGGCGCCGCGCACCGGGGAGCGCACCGCCCGGCTCTTCGGCTACGACGTGCGCCTGGACCTGGCGGAGGCCATCCAGCGCTGGATCTACCTGGGGGCGTTCGAGCCGCAGGAGACCGCCGCCGTGCGCCGCTGGCTCAGGCCGGGGATGACCTTCGTGGACGTGGGGGCCAACGTCGGCTACTTCACGCTGCTGGCCGCCTCCCGCGTGGGGGAGACCGGCCGGGTGTTCGCCGTCGAGCCCAGCCCCTACGCCCACGATCGGCTGAACGCCGCGGTGTCCGCGAACCGGCTGGCGCAGGTCCGCACCTTCCGGATGGGGCTGAGCTCCACCGAGGGGGAGCTGAACCTGTACCTCCCGCCCGAGTCGGACGGGTTCCATTCGCCGACCATGAGCGCCTCCTCGTGGGAGACCCTCCGGGTCCCCGTCCGGCGCCTGGACGACTGCCTGGACGAGTGGGGCGTGCGGAGCGTCGACCTGATCAAGCTGGACGTGGAAGGGCACGAGGCCCACGTGCTGGAGGGAGCGGCCGGCGCGCTGGAGACGGGGCGGGTGCGGGCCGTCCTCTGCGAGTTCAACGACCACTGGCTCCGCCAGCAGGGTAGCTCTCCGCGCGCGCTCCATGATACCTTGGTGCGCGCCGGGTTCGTGGACCAGGAGGGCGTCCCCGACTTCGGAGCGGACGGGTGCGAGACGCGCTTCCTCGTCCACCGCTCCGCGCTGGCCGGACGCTGACGCGTCCAGGAGAACAGGCCCCGTGACCGACCACACGATGACCGTCGCCGACCGGCTCGCCGAAGAAGAGATCCGCATCCACCTGCGCGACCCCAACGAGGAGCAGCGTGCGGAGGACGACTTCTTCCGCACCTCCGCGGACGAGAACGCCTCCGCCGACCTGTACCGCTCCCTCTTCTATGCCGGGCGGGCGCTGGCGCTCTACACCTTCGACCACATGGTCGCGCGCTTCGGCCTCACCTTCGAGGGCTCGGTCCTGGAGCTGGGCGGGGGCTACGGCTACCTGAGCGCCTACCTCAAGAAGAAGCGCCCGGAGCTGCGCGTCGTGTACTCGGACGTGTCGATCGAGGCGGTGCGCAAGAGCCGCCAGTACGAGGACTTCTTCGGCACGCGCCTCGACGAGAAGTGGGTCACCGGCGCCGAGGACACCCCCTTCCCGGACGCCAGCTTCGACCGGGTCCTCTTCTTCGCCAGCTTCCACCACACGCAGGACCCGGCGGCGGCGGTGCGGGAGGTCGCCCGCATCCTGAAGCCCGGTGGACAGGTGTACATGCTATTCGAGCCCTCCTGCCCCGGCTACCTGAAGCCGCTCTACGACTTCCACGTGCGGCGCGAGACGGTGAAGGAGCAGTACTACTCCGTGGGCGAGTACCGGCGCTTCTTCACGGAAGCGGGGCTCACGTTCCGGCGGCACAACTACCGGAGCTACCTGTACCGCCACTCGGAGCGATCTTCGCTCTACTACGCCTTCCTGAGCATGCTCCCGGGGTTCGCCGCGAACGCCTTCCCCTGCAGTCAGGTGCTCATCGGCGGCAGGGCCGCCGCCTGAGGACGGGGCAGAGGATGATCCCTCCCGCGCGCACGCCCCGCCTCGCCCTGGTCTGCGACCTCCTGGAGGAGGGGTGGCCGAGCATGGACCTGGTGGCGGAGATGCTCCTCGGGTCGCTCGAGCGCGACCACCCGGAGAGCGTGGCGGCTCGCCGCGTGCGGCCGCCGCTCCGGAGGCGCTTCACCGCGGCCTCCAACGGGAGCGCGCACCTGAACGGTGGAGCGGAGGAGGGGCGCTTCCGGGTGAACGCCGACCGGGTGCTCAACCGCTTCTGGGACTACCCGCGCCTGCTGCGCAGGTCGCAGGGCGACTTCGACCTGTTCCACCTGGTGGACCACTCGTACGGTCAGCTCGTCCACCACCTCCCGGCGGAGCGGACCGTGGTCACCTGCCACGACCTGCACACCTTCCAGTGCCTCCTGGCGCCGGAGGGGCATCCACGCTCCACGCCGTTCCGCATGATGACCCGGCACATCCTGCGGGGCGTCGCGCGGGCGGCGCGGGTCGTGTTCGACACCGGCGCCGTGCGCGACGAGGCGCTGGCGCACGGGCTCGTGGACCCCGAGCGCGCGACCGTCGCGCACCTGGGCGTCCACCCCGCCTGCACCCCCGAGGCGGACCCGGAGGCCGACGCGGAGGCGGCGCGCCTGCTGGGGCGGATCCCCGCGGGCGCCCCCTGCCTGCTGCACGTGGGCGGAACCTACGGCCGCAAGCGGATCGACCTCCTGCTGCGGATCTTCGCCGGAGTGCGGCGCGAGCTGCCGGACGCCTGGCTGGTGCGCGTGGGCGGCCCGTTCAGCGCCGAGCAGGCGCGGCTCGCCGATCAGCTCGGCGTGGCGGACGCCATCGAGGTCCTTCCCTTCGTGGAGCGGCGCGTGCTCTCGGCGGTGTACCGGCGCGCGGCGCTGGTCGTCCTCCCCTCGGAGGAGGAAGGCTTCGGCCTCCCGGTGCTGGAGGCGATGACCTGCGGCACACCCGTGGTCGCCAGCGACCTCCCGGTGCTGAAGGAGGTCGGCGGCGACGCGGCGGAGTACCAGTCGGTCGGCGACGTGGCGGGCTGGTCCGACGCCGTGGTCGACCTCCTCTCCGAGCGCCGCTCCGACCCGGCCGCGTGGGAGGCGCGCCGCGCCGCCGGGCTCGCGCGGGCGGAACGGTTCACCTGGCGCGAGTACGCCGGGAAGATGGTCAGCGTTTACCAGGGAGTGCTTGAGCAGTGAGCTCCGTGAATCCGTCCGGCCCCGGCGCCCGCCGAATGCGGGTGCTCCACGTGGGGAAGTACTACCCTCCGTACCGCGGGGGCATCGAGACGCACCTGGAGGTCCTCTGCCGGGAGCTGCGGCGCGAGGTGGAGCTGGAGGTGGTCGTCGCCAGCCCGGACCGGCGCGACCGGGTCGAGCGGGTGGACGGGATCGACGTGACGCGCATCGGCACCGCCTGCACCCTGGCCGGCGCGCCGGTGTGCCCCGGTATGGTGCGGAAGATCCGCGAGTCCGACGCGGACATCGTCCACCTGCACCTCCCCAACCCGGCCGCGGTCCTGGCGTACCTGGCGAGCGGGCGCCGCGGGCGGCTGGTGGCCAGCTACCACAGCGACGTGGTGCGCCAGCGCGTCCTCGACGCGGCGTTCCAGCCCATCCAGGACCGGCTGCTCGACCGCTGCGACGCGATCATCTCCGCGACCCCCAACTACGTACGCAGCTCCGCGGTGCTCTCGCGCTACCGGGACCGCTGCAGGGTGATCCCCTACGGGATGCCGGTGGAGGAGTTCGGGCGGGGGGCCGAGGAGGCCGAGCGCGTCCGCGCCCGGTACGGCCCGCGACTGGTGGTGAGCGTCGGCCGGCTCGTCTACTACAAGGGGTTCGAGCACCTGATCGAGGCCATGCGGGAGGTGGACGGCACGCTCCTCATCGTGGGCGACGGTCCGCTCCGGGGGGCGCTGGAGGCACGGATCCGTGACCTGGGGCTCCGGGACCGCGTCTTCCTGCTCGGAAAGGTGGACGACACCGCGGGCTTCTACCACGCCGCGGACGTCTTCGTCCTCGCGTCGGTGGCCCGGAGCGAGGCGTTCGGGATCGTGCAGATCGAGGCCATGGCGTGCGGCACGCCGGTGGTGAACACGAGCCTCGACTCGGGTGTGCCGTACGTGTCCCGCGACGGGGAGACGGGGCTCACCGTTCCCCCGGCAGACCCGGCCGCGCTCGCCGCGGCGGTCAACCGCCTCCTGGACGACCCGGACCTGCGTGCCCGCCTCGGGCGCGCGGGGCGCACGCGCGTGCGGGAGGAGTTCAGCCAGGAAGTGATGACGGAGCGCATGCTCCGGCTCTACCGCGAGGTGCTCGACGGCTCCGCTGCGGCCCGGACCCTGACGGCCGGCGAGCCCGCGCGCCCCGACCTCGCCCTGCTGGGCGGAGCCTGACCCGCGGGGGGCTAGGAGGATGGACCATTCCGCGCAAGTGTGCTATGTTCAAAGTCTTTGTTCGCCCCGGGCGCGCCCGGGCGTCCGCCTTGCCTGCGCCGTTCCGGCCCGCTCCCGCGTTGTGATGAGTCGAGCACTGCTCACCCTGCTGCTCCTCGCCGGCCTCGCCCCCGTCTCGCTCTCCGCGCAGGCCGGCACCGGCGGCGAGCCGGTGCTCCGTCCGGGCGACCGCGTGGCGATCGAGGTGTACCGGAACCGGGAGATGAGTGGCACCTTCACCGTGGCGCCCGACAGCACCCTCCTGCACCCGGTCTTCCGCGGCGTCCGGGTGGCCGGAGTGCCGCAGGGAGTGGCCGAGGCGCGGGTCCGCGAGGCGCTGCGGCGCTTCGACGCGGACCCCATGTTCTCGTTCGGCCCCGAGTACCGGGTCTTCGTGGGCGGGCACGTCCGTGAGCAGAACCAGTTCTTCCTCCCGGAGGTGAGCGTCGCCCAGGCGATCTCCCGCGCGGGAGGGAGCACGGCACCGGACCGCCGCTACCGGCTCCGCTTCGTGCGCGACGGGAGGCAGACGGTGGTGAACCTCGCCGACCCCGCCGCCACCGAGATCCTGCAGCAGCCGATCCGCTCCGGCGACCAGGTCGTGATCGAGGAGCGCCCGTCGTTCTCGCGCACCTACCTGGACCCCGCGATCCGCGTGGTGCAGACGGTCGGCACCGTGCTCTCCGCGTACGTGATCCTGACGCAGATCCTGCGTGACGACGACCCCGCGTCAAGCAACAAATAGGCGGTAAATCGAAATGTCCGAGTACCTGACGCCCTCCGGCGGGATGCTCCCTGCTCCGAACGGGGGAGGACATCCCCCGCGGAACGGGATCCCCGCTCCCCCGCCCGAGATGGAGGAGACGCCGCTCCGGAAGTACGCGGGCGCCCTGCGCCGGCAGCTCTGGCTGGTGGTCCTCGTGGGCCTCGTGGGCCTGGGGATCGCGTACTACGCGGTCACCAACACCGAGCGGATGTACACGTCCCGCGCGGTGCTGCAGCTCGCCGACGAGAAGAGCGGCCCCTCGCTGGGGGGTGGGCTGGCCGGGCTCGCGGCGTCGCTGGGCGGCGGCGGGAGCAACATCCAGTCCCAGCTCCAGGTGATGCGGAGCCGCATCCTGCTCGGCGAGGTGGTGGACTCCCTCGGCCTGCGGCTGCAGCGCGTCGTGCCGGGGCTCGTGCACGACTCGTTCGAGCCCACCGGGATCGTGGACCAGGTCCACGTCCCCGCGGACGCCCGCCCCGACACCCTGGGACTTTCCTTCGCCGAGCGCGGGGTGACGGTCCGCAAGGCGGGGCAGGAGGTCACGGCTCCATACGGCGAGCCCCTGGAGATCGACGGGATCCGCTTCACGGTCCCCGCCCGCCCCGGCGACCGGGACCACCTGACGCTGCACGTGATCTCGCGCGACGACGCGGTGGACGTGCTCATCGACGCCGTGCGCCCGGCCTCGCGCGAGGGGACCAACGTGGTGGACGTGGTCGTCAACGGCTACGACTCCATCATCCCCAAGAAGGTCGCCAACACCACGGCGGAGTACTACAAGCAGTTCAGCAGCCGCAGGTCGCGCGAGCAGGCGCGGCTGCGCCGCCAGTTCGTCATGAACCAGCTCGCCGTCGCCGAGTCGCTCCTCACCGTGACGCAGGCGCAGCTCACCGAGTACCGCAAGCGGGAGCAGCTGTTCAGCGCCAAGACCGAGGCGACGATGCAGGCCGCCGGGCGCGGCGAGCTGGAGGTCCGCCGCGCCGAGATGGAGGCCGAGCGCAAGATCTTCCGTAGCACGCTGGCCGAGCTGGCGCAGGCGGACGGACGGCGCAGGATGCACCTCCTGCGCGCCCTCGCCTCGGGGCCGGGCGTGGGGGACAGCCCCGTGATCGGGTCGCTGTACGGACAGGTCAGCAGCTACGAGGCGCAGCGTGACAGCGTCCTGGCGGGGCCGCCGCGCCGCAGCCCCACCCACCCCGAGGTGCTGGCGATCGACTCCATGCGCGTCGCCGCCGAGGCGCGGCTGATCGGTGCCGCGCGCAGCTACGTGGACATGCTCGACGCGCGCATCGCCGCGCTGAGCGACATCAAGGGCCGCACCGACCGCGCGCTCGCGCACATCGCGGAGAGCGAGCCGGAGGAGGTCCGGCTGATGCTGCAGATGGAGTCCATCGGGGAGGCCGCGCGCGAGCTGCGGGCCCGGTACTACACGGCGGGGATGGCCGAGGCCTCGGAGATCGACCAGGTCACCATCCTCGACCACGCCCTCGCGGGCGACCGGTCGGGATCGGGTCCCAACCGGACGCTCTTCTTCGGGCTGGTCTTCGGGCTGATGGTGGGGGGCGCCGGCGCGATCCTCCTGGACGGGGCCAACCGGAGCCTCCGCCGCCGCGAGGAGCTGGAGCACTTCCTCCGCGTCCCCGGGCTCGGGGTGATCCCCCGGCTGGACGCCGGCGGGAGGCCCGCCGTGGCGCTCCCATTCCCGGGACGGCTGCGGAACGGCAACGGCAGGGGCGCCGGCCGCGAGCTCGTCGCCGCCACGCAGGTCCATTCCAGCGTGGCGGAGGCCTTCCGCTCGCTCCGCACGAACCTGGTGTTCGCGCCCGGGGTGGAGTCGCTGCGCTCACTGGTCGTGACGAGCCCGGAGGGCTCGGAGGGGAAGACGACCACGGCCGCGAACCTCGCCGTCGCCTTCGCGCAGCAGGGGATGCGGGTCCTCCTCGTGGACTGCGACCTGCGGCGTCCGCGGATCCACACCGTCTTCGGGGTGGCGAAGGAGCCCGGCCTGGCCGACCTCCTGGTCGGCAGGGTCGCCGCGGAGCAGGTCATCCGCCGCACGTCGGTGGAGCGGCTCTCGGTGCTCCCGGCCGGGAGCGCGCCGTCGGTGGGCGCCAGCGACCTGTTCGGCGGCGGCGTGGTCCGGTCGCTGGTCGCGGCGCTCGGCGACGACTTCGACCTGGTGATCATGGACACGGCGCCGGTCCTGGTGGCGGCGAACGCCGCGATCCTGGGGACGCAGGCGGACGGGGCGCTCCTGGTGGTCCGGGCGGGACGGACGGAGCGGGACGCGGCGCGTCAGGCGGTGCAGCAGCTTTCCGCCGTCGGGGTGCGGGTCGTGGGCGCCGTTCTCAACGATCCGGACGACAACCTCCGCCAGCCGCGGAGGTATGAAAAATACTACAGGAACGATCCGGCGCCGGTCTGAGCCGTCGAGCGCGCGAGGTGGGGACTCACCTGAACTCAACGTCTGAACATGAACATTACGGTCGTCGGGACGGGCTACGTGGGGCTGGTGGTGGGTGCGTGTCTCGCCGAGACGGGGAACGACGTGGTCTGCGCCGACATCGACGCGAAGAAGATTGGGCGGCTGAACGCGGGTGAGATCCCCATCTACGAGCCCGGCCTGGAGCCCCTGGTGGAGCGGAACCTCTCGGAGGGGCGGCTCCGCTTCACGACCGACGTGGCGGAGGCGGTCCGCGGCGCCGAGGTGATCTTCATCGCGGTGGGCACCCCCCCGGGCGAGGACGGCTCCGCGGACCTGCAGCACGTGCTCGCCGTGGCGGAGACCATCGGCCGCAACATGCCCGCCGACGGCCCGGAGAAGATCGTCATCACCAAGAGCACCGTCCCGGTGGGAACGGCCAAGAAGGTGCGCGAGGCCATCCGGCGCCACACCTCGCGGACTTTCCACGTCTGCTCCAACCCGGAGTTCCTGAAGGAGGGCGCCGCGGTGCAGGACTTCATGAAGCCCGACCGCGTGGTGGTGGGCGTGGAGTCCGAGTACGCGCGGGAAAAGCTGGCGGAGCTGTACTCGCCCTTCGTGCGCACGGGCAACCCGGTTCTGTTCATGGACATCGCTTCGGCGGAGATCACCAAGTACGCCGCCAACGCGATGCTCGCGACCCGCATCTCGTTCATGAACACCGTCGCCGGGCTCTGCGAGGCGGTGGGGGCCGACGTCTCGAAGGTGCGCCAGGGGATCGGGACCGACGAGCGGATCGGCTCCAGCTTTCTCTTCGCCGGGATCGGCTACGGGGGGAGCTGCTTCCCCAAGGACGTGAAGGCGCTCATCCACACCCTCCGGACCGTCGGGGTGGACCCGGTGATCCTGGAGGGGGTGGAGCACGTGAACGCCGCGCAGAAGTCGGTGCTGCTGGAGCGCATCGTCGACCGCTACGGCGAGGACCTGAGCGGGTGTACCTTCGGCGTCTGGGGGCTCTCCTTCAAGCCCGAGACCGACGACATGCGCGAGGCGCCCTCGCTGACGGTGCTGCGCGGCCTGGCGGAGCGCGGCGCGCGGATCCGCGCCCACGACCCGGAGGCCCGCCACGAGGCGGAGCGTCACTTCTCCGACCTCCTGGAGAGCGGCGCGCTCACGCTCTGCGAGCACAACTACGACTGCCTGGAGGGCGCGGACGCCCTGCTCGTCCTCACGGAGTGGGCGCCGTACCGTCGTCCCGACTTCGGGCGCATCCGCGGGCTGCTCCGCGAGCCGGTGGTCTTCGACGGGCGCAACCTCTGGGAGCCGGAGAAGATGCGCGACCAGGGCTTCCACTACGTCTCCATCGGGCGGCCAGCCGTGGCCCCGCTCGCGGTGGTGGCGCAGGCGGTGGGGAGCTGAGGAGGAGACGATGCGCGTGCTCATCACCGGCGCGGCCGGGTTCCTGGGATCCCACCTCTGCGACCGCTTCCTGGCGGAGGGGCACCACGTGGTGGGAATGGACAACCTCATCACCGGATCGCCCGACAACCTCGCGCACCTGATGGGGCGGAGCGACTTCCGCTTCGTCGAGCACGACGTCACGGAGTTCATCTACGTGGACGGGCCGCTGGACGGGGTGCTGCACTTCGCCAGCCCGGCCTCGCCGGTGGACTACCTGGAGCTCCCCATCCAGACGCTCAAGGTGGGGTCGCTGGGGACGCACAAGGCGCTCGGGCTGGCGAAGGCGAAGGGGGCACGCTTCCTCCTCGCCTCCACCTCCGAGGTGTACGGCGACCCCAAGGTGCACCCGCAGGTGGAGAGCTACTGGGGGAACGTGAACCCGGTGGGCCCCCGGGGCGTGTACGACGAGGCGAAGCGCTTCGCCGAGGCCATGACCATGGCCTACCACCGGTACCACGGGGTGGAGACGCGCATCGTTCGGATCTTCAACACCTACGGCCCCCGGATGCGTCCCTCGGACGGCCGGGTGGTGTCCAACTTCATCGTGCAGGCGCTGCGCGGCGATCCCCTCTCCATCTACGGAGACGGGTCGCAGACCCGGTCGTTCACCTACGTGGACGACCTGGTTGACGGGATCTACCGCCTCTTCTTCTCTGACCGGGCGGATCCCACCAACGTGGGGAACCCGGGCGAGTTCACAGTGCGGGAGCTTGCCGAGCAGGTGCTGCGCCTCACCGGGAGCCGCTCGGAGATCACCCACCTTCCACTCCCGGAGGACGACCCCAAGGTGCGGCAGCCCGACATCTCGGTGGCGAAGGCGGTGCTGGACTGGGAGCCGCGGGTCCCCCTGGAAGAAGGGCTCCGCCGGACCATTCCGTACTTCGCGCAGTTCCTGGAGCGTGAGAGCGTCGGCGCGCGGACGCTCCCGGAAGGATCCTGAGCCGGGGATGGCCGTGGGCGAGAGTCCCATCGACGGCACCTCTTCGTCCCGCGGCGCGGCCGCGGTGAGTGGCGCCCAGGGTGCGCCCTCCCGGGCGCCGCGCGTCGCGATCTGCGTCGCGACGCTGCAGCGTCCGGTGCTCCTCGGCACCCTGCTGGAGAGCCTGGCCCGGCTGGAGTTCGGAAAGTCAGGGCCGGTGGAGCTGTTCCTGGTGGTGGTGGACAACGACCCGGAGGAGACGGCGCGCGGGGTGGTGGAAGCCGTACGTGACGCCATGCCGTGCCCGATCGTGTACACTGTGGAGTCGCGCCGGGGAATCCCGTACGCGCGGAACTGCGGGGTGCGGGTCGCGCTCGAGAACGGTGCGGACTTCCTGGCGTTCATCGACGACGACGAGGTCGCCAGCCCCACCTGGCTCGACGAGCTGCTGGACGCGCAGCGCCGCTACGGCGCGGACGTAGTAAGCGGTCCGTCGCTTCCCCGCTACGCAGCGGGGGTGCCGCAGTGGGTGATCGAGGGGGGGTTCTTCACGTACCCGCGCTACCGCACGGGCGAGTCGATCCCCATCTCGGCGACCAACAACGTGCTGGTCTCGGCCGAGCTGTTCCGGGACACGGAAGAGCCGTTCGACCCGGCGTTCGGGCTCAGCGGGATGGACGACTCGCACTTTTTCATGCGGGTCAAGCAGGCCGGGGCGAAGCTGGTGTGGGCCGACGAGGCGCTGGTGGAGGAGTTCATCCCCGAGTCTCGGGCGCGGACGAGCTGGATCCTGCAGCGCGCATTCCGCATCGGGAACGGCTACGTGTTCTGCGTGCGGACGCTCTCGCCCCCGCACCGGTGGGTCGTTCCCCGGCTCGCCGGGGCGTTCGCGCGGATCGGGTACGGAGCGCTGATCCTGCCGTTCGCGGCCGTGCGGGGGCGCGCGTCGACCGTGAGCGCGCTCCGCACGATCTCCAACGGCGTGGGGTCGCTCGTGGGGCTCGCCGGGAAGCGGTACCACGAGTACACTGTCATTCACGGCCGGTGAATCGGCGATGCCGGAGGCCGGGCGGGGCGACCCGTCCCGCGGCCACGTCTTCGCCCGCCGCCCGGCGGGTCTCCAGAGCGAGGGGTTGCAGATGAGTCCGCGGACCAGCCTTTTCATCCGGGCGCCACTGGCGGTGGTGCGCCGGATCCGCTACCTGCACCGTCGCTCGGTCGCCTTCCTGGTGTATACGGGGGTGACCGTGCTCGCGTACACCCTGGCGTTCCTGCTCCGCTTCGAGTTCCAGTGGCCGGGGGAGTACACGGCCACCTTTCTCGCCAGCCTCCCGCTCCTGGTCGTCGTCCGCCACCTCTGCCACCAGTTCTTCCGGCTGACGACCGGCCGGTGGCGCTTCGTCGGTGTGCACGACATCCTCCGCCTGGGCGCTGCCACCGTCGTGGGCACGACGGTGTTTCTCGCGCTCACCCGGGGGTGGCCGTTCCCCCTGTCGGTCCCCCTTTCCGTGGTGGCCGGCGAGGCGATCCTCAACGTCCTCCTCACCTCCGCGGTCTGGATCTCGTACCGGGCCGCCTTCGAGGCGCTGCACTACCGGTTCGCCGGGACCCGGCGCGAGACGACCCGCGTGCTGATCGTCGGCGCGGGCGAGTCCGGCTACATGCTCGCCCGGGAGATGTCGCGCCGGAACACCGGGTACCGGCCGGTGGGGTTCGTCGACGACGACCCGCACAAGTGGGGGACGCGGCTGGCGGGGCTGGAGGTGGTCGGCTCCGCGACCGACCTGAAGGCCATCACCGAGTCGTACGGGGTGGAGGAGCTCATCCTCGCCGTCCCGCACGCTAGCCCCGCCCAGATGCGCACCATCGTGGAGCACTGCGAGGCCACGGGGCTTCCGTTCCGGGTGCTCCCCAGCATCGCCGAGGTGCTCGCAGGCGACGTGCGCCTCGAGCAGATCCGGGAGGTCCGGATCGAGGATCTCCTCGGCCGCGAGCCGGTGCAGCTGGAGCTGCAGGAGCTCGCGGCGGACCTTCGCGGTGCGTGTGTGCTGATCACGGGCGCCGCCGGCTCCATCGGCTCCGAGCTGTCGCGCCAGATCGCGCTCCACACCCCCTCCGTGTTGGTGCTCTTCGACCAGGCGGAGACGGAGCTGTACTACCTGGAGCTGGAGATCCGGGAGCGGCACCCGAAGCTGACGATCGTCCCGGTCATCGGCGACATCGTGGATCGCGATGCCGTGGAGGGCGTGTTCGAGGCGTACTCCCCCACCCACGTATTCCACGCGGCGGCGTACAAGCACGTCCCCATGATGGAAGGGAACGTGCGCCAGGCGGTCCGCAACAACGCCGTCGGCACCCTGGCCGTGGCGGAGGCCTCGGGGAGGTACGGGGCGCGCAAGTTCGTGCTGGTGAGCACCGACAAGGCGGTCAAGCCGGTGAGCGTGATGGGCGCCACCAAGCGCCTGGCGGAGATGGTGGTCCTGGAGGTGCAGGAGAAGCATCCCCGCACCGTCTACGCGGCGGTCCGCTTCGGCAACGTGCTGGGCAGCAACGGGAGCGTCATCCCCGTGTTCAAGCGGCAGCTGGCCGCGGGGAAGCCGCTCACGGTGACGCACCCCGACGCAACCCGGTACTTCATGACGATCCCGGAGGCGGTGCAGCTCATCCTCCAGGCGTCGCTCCTCCCCGAGATCCGGGGACAGATCGCGATGCTGGAGATGGGGGAGCCGGTCCGCATCCTCGATCTCGCCCGGAACCTGCTGCGCCTGGCGGGGAATCGCTCGCGCAAGCGGAGCATCGTCTTCACCGGCCTGCGGCCAGGGGAGAAGCTGCACGAGGAGCTGGTCGCGCCCGACGAGGAGACCATCGAGACCACGATCCCCAAGGTGCGGCTCATCCGGGCCAGCGAGGTGTCGGGACGGCCGGTGAGGGACACCCTCGCGACCTGGGACGTGGCCTTCCGCTCGCACCGGGACGGGGACGTGGCCGCCTCCCTCGCCGAGATCTTCCCGGCGCTCGACTTCGGGAAGGCACCGGACGTGGCGGTCGTGCCGGCACGCCCCAGCCTGCCCTCCGTGCAGCTGGAGGAGACGGCGCGCTAGCGCCGCTCGCCACGGCAGCCACGTCCGTGCCCCTCCCCACCATGTCCCGGCGCCGCCCCACCGTGCCATCCGTCGAAGCCCCTGAGCCGGAGGCGCAGAGGCCGCGGCTCGTACCGGACCTTTCCGTCGTGGTCGTCAACCGGAACACCCGGGAGCTGCTGGAGGCGTGCCTCGGCTCGATGTGGGCTTCGCCGGAGACGGTTGGCGTGGAGGTGATCGTGGTGGACAACGGGTCCACCGATGGGAGCGTGGAGCGGGTTCGGGAGCGGTTCCCCGAGGTGCGCCTCATCACGAACGACGAGAACACCGGGTACGCGTTTCCCAACAACCAGGGGCTCGCCGTGAGCCGCGGCCGGTACGTGCTGCTGCTGAACAGCGACACCGAGGTGCGCCCACGCGCGCTGAGCCGACTGGTGGAGTTCATGGACGCCCACCCGGAGGCCGGGGCGTGCGGGCCGTTGCTGCGCTTCCCGGACGGGCGCCTCCAGCGCTCCTGCTACAGCACCCCCTCCCCACGGACCTTCCTCTCCACCATCCTCACGCTGGACCGGCGGTTCCCCCGAAGCCGGGCTTTCGGGAACACGCACACGGGCTTCGCCCACGACCGGACGACCGAGGTGGAGACGATGCTCGGCGCGGCATTCCTGGTGCGGCGTGACGTGATCGAGCAGGTGGGTGTACTGGACGAGCGGCTGCGGATCCACTACAACGACTTCGACTGGTGCCTGCGGATCCGGCGGGCGGGGTGGAAGATCTACTTCGTTCACGACGCTGAGGTCGTCCACCACCTGCAGGCCACCACCCGCGCGGAGAACCGTCACCTGGAGCTCCAGCCGGAGCTGGTCCGCAACCTGTTCGACTACTTCCGGAAGCACTACGGGGAGGCCGGGGTGCGCTGGGTCCGGCTCGGTATGCTGGTGGGATGGGGGGGGCGGTGGCTCATGTTCGGGGCGCTGGGCCGCCTTCCCGGGCGGGAAAGCGATCCCCTTGCGTCGCGCTACCGGCTCGGGCTGGCGAAGGCTGCGCTGAGCGGCCGGCCGGAACAGTCCGGACGCGCATCGGAAACAGAAGAGGGGGAGGAGGGCCGGTGAAGGGGATCATCCTGGCGGGCGGTTCCGGGACGAGGCTGTATCCGATCACGCAGGTCATCAGCAAGCAGTTGATGCCGGTGTACGACAAGCCCATGGTGTACTACCCGCTGACCACGCTGATGCTGGCGGGGATCCGCGACATCCTGGTGATCTCCACCCCGCACGACCTCCCGCTCTTTCGGGAGCTGCTGGGCGACGGCGCGAAGTGGGGAATTCGGCTCGAGTACGCCGAGCAGCCCCGGCCAGAGGGGCTCGCGCAGGCCTTCGTCATCGGGCGCGAGTTCGTGGGGAGCGATCCCGCCTGCCTGATCCTGGGCGACAACATCTTCTATGGCCACGGACTCACGGAGTCGCTCCAGCGCGCCGCTGCCCGCATCGAGGGGGCGACCGTCTTCGGCTACTACGTGAAGGACCCGCAGCGGTACGGGGTGGTGGAGTTCGACCCGGCGGGCCGCGTGGTGGGGATCGAGGAGAAGCCTCTGCAGCCGATGTCCAACTACGCGGTCACCGGGCTGTACTTCTACGACAATGGCGTGCTGGACATCGCCGCCAGATTGGAACCGTCCGCGCGTGGGGAGCTGGAGATCACCGACGTGAACCGGGAGTACCTGGGTCGGGGGCAGCTCAACGTCGAGATCATGGGGCGGGGGATGGCGTGGCTCGACACGGGAACGCACGAGTCGCTGCTGCAGGCCTCCAACTTCATCGAGACCATCGAGCAGCGGCAGGGCCTCAAGGTAGCGTGCCCGGAGGAGATCGCCTACCGGGCGGGGTGGATCGGTGCGGAGGAGCTGGAGCGACTGGCGGCCCCACTGAGGAACGGGTACGGGGACTACCTGCTGGACATCCTGCGCCGCGAGCCGGTGGGCTAGCGAGCCGGCACCGGCTCGTCCGCCTCGACCAGGGAGCCCGCCGACCCACGACAGGGTCGGCGGGCTCCCTCGCGCTTCACGGAGTCCGGCTCGCCGGCGAGGGAATGACCAGTTCCTGGCCGACCGTGAGGAGATCGCCGACCGCGGGGTTCGCGGCGCGGATCTCCTCGGGCCCGACCCCGTACCGGCGCGCGATCCCGGGAAGCGTCTCACCCTCGCGCACCGAATGGACGACCGGACCGGTGGCAGGCGTGGGCGCCACCGGGTCGGCCCCCGTCCGGGCCGGCGGCGCGGCCGGAGGCACCGCTGGTGGCGCGGCTGTCGGCGGGGCGAGCGGGACCACCACCCGCGCCGTGTCCCCCGCGGGTGTCGGGACCGCGACCGAGTCGGCGGGCGCCGCGGCGGGCAACGCCGCACCGGAGGCCGGGGCTGCCGGCGTCTCCGGCGCCGGCACCGCGACCGTGTCCGTCACGGGCACCGGGGGCGGAGCGAGCAGCGAAGGAGCGGGTACGCGAGTGGCGCGGCGGGTCCGCGGCGTGAAGCCGAGGCGGAGCCTGTTGTTGCGGACGTCCACCGCGCTGTCGGAGGTTTCCCAGCTCACCCCGAAGTTCTGGAACAGGAAGTTGAGCCGCTTCTCCGTGCCGAGCTCCGCCTCGAACTGGAGGTACGGAAGGGGGAAGCTGCCCCGGAGCCCGGCGAGAAGCGAGATCTCGTGGCCGAGAAAGGGCCAGGACGAGGGACGCGCGTAGTACGCGTCGTTGTGCCAGCGGACCCGCCCCAGGTAGAGCCCGACCCGCCAGTCCGGCGCGAGGTAGTCCGCCGCCGCCCACTGGCTCGAAGCCGCGGGGCCGATGGCGGCGCCGATCACCTGCCCGCGGTGCGTGTACCCCTGCGGCACGACCTTGCTCGTGTAGAACGCCTGGGCCGGGCGGATACGGAAGGTGGCGCTCTGCTCCAGCGAGGTGAGCTCCGTCTGCACGCGGAGGTCGCCCGGCCCGCCGCCGACGCGCCCCGCCCACTGCAGGCCGAGCGTGTACCCCTGGGCGTGGTTGGGGTAGTCGAGGAAGTCGCCGAGGCCCTCGGGGAGCGCGTGCCGGGCCCACTCGGCGTAGACCTCCAGCCCGTCGCGCGGGAAGATCCACCGGCCAAAGAGCGAGACGATCTGCGCCGCGCGCGCGTCCGACGAGTCCGGCGTGGACGACGGCCAGCGTACGAAAACGTCCGCCGCCCGTGTGAGGACCGAGCCGGCGCCGTCCACCGCCGACTGGACGGTGCGCGCGATCCCGAGCGTGAGGTCCGGCTCGCCCGCCGGGCTGAAGGTGGCGACCAGCCCGCTCAGCGAGCGCGTGCCGTCCGCCGAGCCGTCGCCGAAGTACTCCGACTCGCCCAGGACGCCCAGGAGCAGCTTCGCCTCCACGGCGCCCGCACGCGTCCGCCAGGGGGAGGCGGTGCGCAGGAAGAGGTGGGGGAAGCCGGGAGCGTTGTTGCTCATCACGATCGCGTTCCGGATCCCCGGGCCCCACCACTGGCTCTCCGTGGACACGCCGAGGTCCGCGCCCCCCAGGTGCACGCCCAGCGTGCTCTGCCCGGGGTCGACGGACCAGATCGCCTCGTTCCCGAAACGCAGCGGGAGGTCGGCCGGCGTGTCCCACCTGAACCAGGGGGGGGTGAAGCGGTCCTGGGCCATGGTCCCCGGGAGAAAGCTCTCGAAGCTCCGGTTCTGCGCCATTCCAACCTGCGGAGCGAGGACCGCGAAGACGCGGCCGTACTCCAGGCGCACCCCTCCGAGACCCCAGACGCTCAGGCCCTTCCCCGCCCAGATCGCGCCATCGTTCAGGGAGAACGGAAGGGCCGAGTTCCACGACATGGTGAGCTCGGGGGCGAGGAGCGCCCACCGCAGCGGCCCGGGGCCGCCCGGGAGCGGCGCGGCCTGGCCCGACGGGGAGCGGAGCAGGTATCCGTCTGCGGGGGCCAGCCCGAGGATCTGCGCCACGCGCTCGCGATCGTCCGCGTCGCCGCCGATGGTGGCCAGGGGGATCACGGCACCCGTCGGCGCGCGGAGAGTGTCCTGCGCACCTGCGGAGCCGGGGAGACCGGACCAGATCAGTGCCGCGACGAGGGCCGCGCGCCGGGTGTTCGGGTGCAGAGCAGGCATTCGGATCGGGGTCGGACGGATCCGCCGAGTGATTCGTGGACTAGACAGGAGGAAAGCAGAATAACATATTTGCACGCTTCAGTCTACACGCCGCCGCATGGGCGGCCCTTCGTTCGCGTTGCCTCAGCACGGCGATCCCGTTGAGCCTATCGTCCCGCCGCATCCGTCTGCTCACCCGCGTCGTGGGGGCGCTCGTCCTGGCCGCCGGCTCGCCGCTCGGGGCGCAGACCCTCCCCACGGACCTGCGGGGTGAGGCGTTCGTCGGGAGCGAGGTGGAGGGCTACCTCCGGCTCCTGCAGATCGGGGGCGACGCGAGCCTCTACCCCTGGTCCATCCGTGCGTTCTCGCCTCGCGAGGTCGAGCGGCTCCTCGCGCCGGACTCCACGCACCCCTGGCAGGAGCGCTATGCGCTCGGGCCCGGCTCCACGCGCGGGCCGCGCGTCAGCCTGGTGCGGCCGCGGGCGCGCATGGCGTACAACACCGCCTTTCCCTTCGGTGTCAACGACGGGGCAACCTGGGCGGGGCGGGGTGCCACCGCCTCGCTGCAGGCCGGGTTCTCCGTGGTGTACGGGCCGCTCTCGGCGACGGTCGCGCCGGTTGCCTTCTGGGCGGAGAACCGGGAGTTCGACCTGCAGCCCAACGGCTATGACGGCCGGCGTGCCTTCGCCGATCCGCGGTGGCCGGACCTGGTGGACGCCCCGCAACGGTTCGGGACCGGCTCCTACTCGCGGATCGACCCGGGGCAGAGCACGGTCCGCGCGGACATTGGGCCGGCGGCGCTCGGGGTGTCCTCCGCCAACCAGCAATGGGGCCCGGTGCGGTACAGCCCCATCATCCTGGGCGGCAACGCGCCCGGCTTCGTACACGCCTTCGCCGGCACATCGAGGCCGGTGGACCTCTGGATCGGCAGGTTGCACGGGCGGCTGGTCTGGGGGCGCCTCGAGCAGTCCGAGTACTCGGGTATGCCGAGCGATTCCAGCCGCCGGCTGATGTCGGGCCTGGTGGGAGTGTTCACCCCACGCGGCGCTCCGGGGTTGGAGATCGGTCTTTCCCGCTTCTTCCACTCTCCCTGGGGGGAGGATGGCCCGTCGCGGGACGACCTGCTCCTCCCCCTGGAGGGATTCCTCAAGGTGGGATCGTCCGAGCGCGACGACGACCCGGACACGGCGCCCCGCAACCAGCTCGCGTCCGTGTTCCTCCGGGCCGTCTTCCCGGGGAGCGGCTTCGAGGTGTACGGGGAGTACGGCAGGGAAGACCACAGCTGGGACTTCCGCGACCTCATGCTGGAGCCCGATCACCAGAGCGCGTACGCCCTGGGCCTGAGCAAGGTCTGGAAGCGCTCCGCCACGGAGCGGGTAGCGGTCCACGCCGAGGCGATGAACTCGCAGGTGACCCACCTCTCGCGGGTGCGCCCGCAGGGGAACTTCTACTATCACACGAGGCTGCGGCAGGGGCACACCCACCGCGGGCAGTTCCTGGGTACGCCGGCCGTGTACGGAGGCGGCGCCTCGACGGTGGCGGCGGAGTACTTCCACACGGGCGGACGCTGGACGGTGTCGTGGAACCGTGCCATTCGCCAGGATGACGCGCCGATCGTCTGGAGGGGCAATTCGACCTCGCAGGGTGTCGACTCGTACCATGCCCTTAATGCAGAAGTGCTACGGTTTTACGGGCGCTGGGAGCTTGCGGCGGGAGTCGCGGGCGTGTACAATCGTAGGCGCTATTACGAATCAAATGTTTTCAACCTGAATGCCGGGCTGTCGGTCAGCAGCTCCTTCTAGGCGGGACGGAACGGTGCTGCATTCCCCCGTCTCGATCGCTCGAACCCTGGTCTCTACGGACGTGCCGAACATGTGGTTTAGCGGCAAGCTGCGCGGGCCGGTCCGGTCCGGCGCGGTGGCTTTCTTGTTTCTGTGCTTCGCATCGGTCGGGGCGGCCCCGGCGCAGCAGGGAACCCCGCCGGGTGTCGACACCCTGTCCGCCCAGTGGCGGCGTGCGTTCCCGAACGGCCAGGTGCAGGGGCAGTACTCCGACACTCCCGTGACGCCGTCGATCCTCGACGCGCCGGTGAGCCGCATGGACTATCCTCTGGGGCCGGGGGACGTGCTCGGCATCTCGCTGGTGGGGGCGGTGAACCGCATCCACACGGTCCCGGTCACCCCGGAGGGGACGGTGGTCGTCCCCGGGCTCGGGATGGTGCGCGTACTTGGCCAGAACCTCAACCAGGCCGAGGCACAGGTCCGCGGCCTGGTCTCGCGATTCTACCGGGACGTGAGCGTCAACGTGACGCTGGCGCAGGTGCGCACGTTCAAGGTTTTCGTCGTGGGGGACGTGCCCCAGCCCGGGGTGCGGGTCGCCACCTCGGCGACGCGCGTGAGCGAGGTGGTCCCCGAGGAAGGAGTGCACCGGGTCCCCCGCCGCAACGTCCTGCTGCGGCGCGCCTCGGGCGACACCGTCCTGATCGATCTGCTGCGCTTCCGCCAGATGGGCGACCTCCGCGCCAATCCCACCCTGCGTGAGGGTGACGCACTGCTGGTTCCGACCGTCGATCAGACGGTCGAGGTCCGCGGCCGGGTCCCGTTCCCCGGGGTGTACGAGTATCGGGCCGGCGAATCGCTCGCCGAGCTGGTGCGGATCGCGACCGGCGGCGGGGACTTCCCCTCGAGCTCGGCGGACAGCATCCGGGTCACCCGCTTCCTGGACGCCGAGCGGAGGGAGTTCCACACCTTCTCGCGTGCGGAGGTGCTCGGCGAGCAGGGGCAGCGGTTCCTGCTCCGTCCGTTCGACGCGGTGTACGTCGCGTGGCGGGCGAATTACATGGAGCAGAAGACCGCGACCGTGCTCGGGCAGGTGATGCGTCCCGGGGTGTACCCGGTGGTCCCCGGGGTCACGACAGTGCGGGAGCTGGTGGACATGGCGGGCGGCTTCACCCCGGAAGCCTCGCTCCTGGAGGCGACCCTGCGGAGGTCGCGCTCGCAGGGCGACGCCAGGATCGACCTTGCGCGGGTGCCGCCGGAGCTGCTGAACCGTACCGAGCAGCAGATCCTGCAGATCCGCACCCAGGGCGACGAGAGCCGGGTGGTGATCGATTTCCCGCGGCTCTTCGTCGAAGGGGCCGACGCGTACAACCAGACGCTCCAGGACGGGGACACCCTCGCCGTCCCGCGCCGCCGCAACGAGGTGGTGGTGCTCGGGGCGGTGCTCCAGCCGGGGGTGGTGCAGCACGCGGCCGCCCAGGACGCGCGCTACTACATCCGGCTGGCGGGCGGGTTCGGCCGCCGGGCCGACCGGAACGACATCATCGTGCTGCGGGGGAGCTGGGGAACCCGCCTGACCGCCCGGGAAGCGACCACGATCCACCCGGGCGACATGGTCGTCGTGCCGTTCAGCGAGCGCCGCAACTGGCTGGCGGCACTGCAGACGACCAGCGCCGCCATCACCACGGTGGTGGGCCTGGTGTTCACATTCCGGGCGCTGTTCCCCGACGACAATCCGTAGACGCGGCGAACCGGCAGCCCAAGACGCAATAGAGTGATCGCCATGCGTGACCGTGAAGCGGGGTCCGAGCCCCTGGAGGGCGTCCACATTCTGGGGCTGGTCGCCGTCCTCCTGCGCCAGTGGAAGACCGTGGTCGCAACCATGCTGCTTGTGGTGGCAGTCGCCACGGCGGCCTTCTTCCTCCAGCCCAAGCGCTACGCGGCCAAGACCGTGCTCTTCCTGGCGCAGGACCGCACCCAGGGGGGTGGCGCCGGCGCGATGGTCGCCAAGCAGCTCGGGATCCCCATTCCGGCGCTGTCGCTGGGGGGCAGCCCCAACCAGAAGCTGATCGAGACGATCCTCCACAAGGGGCGCTCGGTCCAGGACCTGATTGCCGAGCGCGTCAAGGCGCAGGCGGGGGGCGGCATCGAGGGAGAGGCCACGGTCCGCCGGATCCTGGACAAGGGCACGGACGTGGAGAGCGCGCCGGACGGCTCCATCATCGTCCAGGTCACGGCGGGCGACCCGCGCCTGGCCGCGAGCATCGCGAACGAGTACCCGGTCGCGATCAACGCCACCGCCGCGCGCGTGACGGCGGCGTCCGCGGTACAGAAGCAGCGCTTCCTGGAACGGCAGCTGGCGGAAGCGCGGCAGCGGCTGGACCAGTCGGAGGACAGGCTGCTCCAGTTCCAGCGGCGCGAGAACGCGCCGGCCATCAAGGAGCAGGCGGAGAAGACGGTGGAGGCCGCGGCCGCCCTGCAGCAGGAGATCTTCCGGCAGGAGGTCAGGGTCGGCCAGCTACGGCGCATCGCCACCCCGGACAACCCGGAGCTGCAGGCGGCCCAGGGGGCGCTCAGCGATCTCCGGGGGCAGCTGCGCCGCCTCACCGCGGAAGGTGGGGCCCGGGGCCAGGTCTTCGTCCCCCTGGGCGGGTCGGCGGAGCTGAGGCGCGACGCGACCCGGATCATGCGCGACTACACCAAGGACGAGCAGGTGTACGTGTCGCTCCTGGCCGCCTTCTCGGAGGCGCAGATCGACGCCAACAACAACCTGCCCGTGGTCACGGTGATCGACCCGGCGCTGGTGCCGAGGTCCCCGGCCGGCGCCGGGCTGGTCTTCCGGCTCGTCTTCGCTGCGGTGCTGGGGCTCGCGCTGGGGGTTCTTGCCGCCTTCCTCCGGGATTACCTGCGCAGCTCGCGCGACCATCCCCAGAACGCGGTTTTCTTCGCCGCGTGGGAGGAGTTCCGGGGCGGGATCTACCGGCCGCGCAACGGCCGCTCCCGCGCGCCCGCGGCGGTGGGCAAATGAGCGGGGCGGCAGTGCATCCGGGAGGCGGTTCGCCGCCGCCGGAGGCGGGACGCTTCGAGCGGGTCCGGGAGGAGCTGCGGGGGAGCCCCCGCACCTGGCTGGTGACCGGCGCCGCCGGGTTCATCGGCTCAGCCCTGGTGGAGACCCTCCTCGAGCTGGGCCAGACGGTGGTGGGGCTCGACAACTTCGCCACCGGGCACCGCCGCAACCTGGAGGAGGTGCTCGCCGGGGCGGGAGAGGGCGCTCGGCGGCTCCGCTTCCTGGAGGGCGACATCCGCGACCAGCGCATCTGCCGCGTGGCCTGCGAGGGGGTGGACGTGGTGCTCCACCAGGCCGCCCTCGGCTCCGTCCCGCGGTCGCTCGCCGACCCCATCGCAACCAACCAGGTCAACGTCGAAGGGTTCCTGAACGTCATCCTGGCGGCGCGGGACGCGGGGGTCCGGCGGTTCGTGTACGCCGCGTCCAGCTCCACGTACGGCGACCACCCCGGCCTCCCCAAGGTGGAGGACGTCATCGGCCGGCCGCTCTCGCCGTACGCGGTCAGCAAGTACGTGAACGAGCTCTACGCCGGCGTCTTCGAGCGCGCGTACGGCCTGGAGACTATCGGGCTGCGCTACTTCAACGTCTTCGGCAGGCGGCAGGACCCCAACGGCGCCTACGCTGCGGTCATCCCCCACTGGGTGAGGAACCTGATGACCGGGCGGGAGTGCCGCATCAACGGCGACGGCGAGACCAGCCGCGACTTCTGCTACGTGGACAACGTCCTCCAGGCCAACCTCCTGGCAGCGACCACCGAGGATTCCGGGGCGACCGACCAGGTCTACAACGTGGCCTGCGGCGAGCGGACCACGTTGAACGAGCTGTTTGCCCTGATCCGCGACGAGCTGGCCAGGGAGCGGCCGGAGCTTGCCTGCGCAGAACCCGCCTACGGCGACTTCCGGGTCGCGGACATCCGGCACTCGCTGGCCGACGTCTCGAAGATCCGGTCGCTGCTCGGCTACCGGCCGACGCACCGGGTCCACGACGGCTTGCGGGAGGCGCTCGCCTGGTACGTGGACTTCTTTTCCCGCGCGCCGCGGGAGGGGCTGGCCCGGACCGCCTGAGCCGGGTCCCGGACGGTAGGCTTGAAACTCACTCTGGTGCCGATCGAACGCAGGCCGGTGGTCGGCTCCCCGACGCGTCTTTAGGAGCGAAATGCTGGACAACAAGGTCGTCCTCGTGACCGGCGGTACCGGATCCTTCGGGCACCGGTTCATCGAGACCGTGCTGCAGCGATACGAGCCGAAGAAGCTGATCGTCTTCAGCCGCGACGAGCTGAAGCAGTTCGAGATGCGCCAGCGGTTCCCGGAGCGGATCTACGACAACATCCGCTACTTCATCGGGGACGTTCGCGATCGTGAGCGCCTGTACCGCGCCTTCGACGGGGTGGACGTGGTGATCCACGCCGCGGCGCTCAAGCAGGTGCCGGCGTGCGAGTACAACCCGCTGGAGGCGGTGAAGACCAACGTTCTGGGCGCCGCCAACATCATCGATGCGGCCATCGACCGCGACGTGAAGCAGGTCGTGGCGCTCAGCACCGACAAGGCCTGCAACCCCGTGAACCTTTACGGGGCCACCAAGCTCTGCTCGGACAAGCTGTTCACCGCGGCGAACAACTACTCCGGCCCGCACGGCACCCGCTTCAGCGTGGTGCGCTACGGCAACGTGGTGGGGAGCCGGGGGAGCGTGGTCCCGTTCTTCATGAAGATGCGCGAGACGGGGGTGCTCCCCGTCACGGACGAGCGCATGACGCGGTTCTGGATCACCCTGGAGCAGGGGGTGGAGTTCGTGCTGCGCAGCCTGGAGCGGATGCAGGGCGGTGAGATCTTCGTCCCCAAGATCCCCAGCATGAGCATCATGGACCTGGCGCGTGCGGTCGCCCCGGAATGCGAGACCAAGGTCGTCGGGATCCGCCCGGGCGAGAAGCTGCACGAGGTGATGGTGGCGGAGGACGATGCCCGGCACACGCTGGAATACGAGGACTACTTCGCCATCCTCCCCCCTTTCGAGCAGTGGGACCCGATCAGCTTCGCCCGGCGGAACGGCGGAACGCACTGCCCCGAGGGGTTCCGCTACAGCAGCGAGAACAACACGCAGTGGCTCACCGAGGCGCAGCTGCGCGAGATGATCGGGCTGGGCGAGGCGCTCGTAGGTGTCGAGTAGGCTCGCGACGGAGGGCGGCGCGCCCGTCCGCACGGAGGTGCTGCCGTACGGGCGGCAGTGGCTCGACGACGAGGACGTGGAAGCGGTGGTGCGGGCACTCCGCTCGGACTGGCTCACCACGGGCCCGCTGGTGCCGGAGTTCGAGCGGGCCTTCGCCGAGTTGGTGGGCGCGGCGGAGGCGGTGGCGGTGAGCAACGGCACCGCGGCGCTGCACGCGGCGATGTACGCGCTGGGGATCGGGCCCGGGGACGAGGTGATCGTCCCGGCCATGACCTTCGCCGCCAGCTCCAACTGCGTCGTGTACCAGGGCGGCACGCCGGTATTCGCCGACGTGGACCCTGGCACGCTGCTCATCGATCCGGCGTCGGTGGCGGCGCGGATCACTCCGCGCACCCGCGCGGTCGTGGCGGTGGACTACGCCGGCCAGCCCTGCGACTACGACGCCCTGCGCGAGGTCGCGCGGGAGCACGGCCTGGCGCTGGTGGACGACGCGTCGCACTCGGTGGGCGCGAGCGACCGGGGGCGCCCCGTGGGATCGCTTGCCGACCTGAGCACCTTCTCGTTCCATCCGGTGAAGCACCTGACTACCGGGGAGGGGGGGATGATCACGACCGACGACGCGGCGCTCGCGCAGCGGATGCGCGTGTTCCGCAACCACGGGATCACCTCGGATCACCGGCAGCGCGCGGAGCAGGGCGGCTTCTTCTACGAGATGGTGGACCTGGGGTACAACTACCGGATCACCGACTTCCAGTGCGCCCTGGGCATCAGCCAGCTCCGCAAGCTCCCCGGCTTCGTCCGCCGCCGGCAGGAGATCGCCGCCCGCTACGACGCGGCGCTGGCGGAGATCCCGGCGGTCCGGCCGCTTGCCGTCCGCGAGGGGGTCTCTCACGCGTACCACCTCTACACGGTGCTCCTGGACACGGACCGCCTCTCGGTGGACCGGAACGCCGTCTTCTCGGCGCTCCGCGCGGAGGGGATCGGCGTGAACGTGCACTACGTCCCCGTGCACCTGCACCCGTTCTACCGCGAGCGGTTCGGCACCTCGTCCGGGACGTGCCCTATGGCGGAGCACGCGTACGAGCGGATGGTCACGCTCCCCATGTTCCCGCAGATGACCGACGCGGACGTGGACGACGTGGTCGCCGCGGTGGCGAAGGTGGTGGAACGATACGCACGGTGACCG
>DASYWD010000208.1 GCA_035936415.1 Longimicrobiaceae bacterium | reverse complement strand
GATCCCGGCGGGGGCTCGCTCCTGCCGTAGCAGGCTGGTCCCTGTTCCCTCCCTTCAGAACAGGACCCCCACCCGGGCGAAGAACGCCCGGTCCGGGAAGGCCGGCGTGGCGAGGAGCGGGTCCAGGTCGGACCAGCTCCCCCCGGCGCCGATCAGGAAGCGGTTCACGCGCAGGCCCACCCCCGCCTCCACGCCGAAGCCGCTGTCCGAGACGTCCAGGTCGTCGAACCCGAACACCTCGCCCGTGGTCTGCGACCAGAGGAACTGCGGCGCCACGTACGGGGCGAGCGTGCGGCCGATCCCCACCGGGAGGGGGAGCTCCAGGACGAGCGCCGCCGGCACGGTGACGTTGGTGTAGCTGCTCCCGCTCCCCTCCTGCGACAGGTACGCCACCCCGGCCCCGGTGCGGGCGCACACCGTGAGCAGCGGGAGCGGGAGCGGCACACGGAGCGCGAGCGCCGCGTTCCCGGTGTGCACCCGGCTGTCGGAGTCGCCCACGCTGCGGAGCAGGTACTCCACGGAGTAGGCCAGCGGGCCGCCGGGGTTGGCGCGGTATCCGACGCCCAGATCCGAGGAGTGGAACTCGCGCCCCACGTCCACCTTGGAGCGGCCTGCCTGCACCTGCACCGCGCGGGCGCGCTCCGGCACCGGGGCGCCGATGCACCCCTGCGCCCACGCCACGGCGGGCGACGCCAGGGCGAGCGCCCCCAGCGCCGCCGTCCTGCGGAGAGTGGCTTTCATCAGCGTGTCCTCACGATGGAGACCCGGAGCGCCTGGGGGATGTCGCGGTCGGGCGTCGCCATCCGGATCCCCACCCGCCCGCCCGGGGCGATCCCGAAGCGGAAGAAGGCCGCCCCGCCGCCCAGGAGGCTCACCTGCGCCGGCTCGTTCGCCCCCAGCCGGATGATCTCGAGCGGGAAGCGGCGGTCCCGGTCGAAGAAGGGCATGATGTCGCGGAAGTTCCAGCTCGGCTGCATGTACTGCGGACCCACCGCGGGCACCGCGTCGTCGGTGTACACGGAGAGCGTCCAGTCCTGCATCCAGTCGATCGCGCTCGCGCCGATCCGGGCCGACACGTTGGCGACGCCGGTGGTGTTCGAGTTCACCAGGTTGAAGAAGAACGCCTGGTCGGGCCCGGGCTCGCGGTCGGCGGCATAGCGCAGGAAGGCCCACGACGCGCCCCGGGTGGGGAGCTCGTCGATCCCGATCAGCGAGTTGCTGTCCGGCTCCTCCAGGTACAGCAGGTAGCGGACGAGGTTGTCCAGGATGTAGGTGTTCGCCGCGTCCGCGTTCCGCTGCAGGTCCTGGAGGCGCAGGTTCTGCCGCGGGGCGAGCCCCGAGACGCGGTAGAAGACCAGCTCCTCGGCGACGTGGGCGAGCCCCTCGTCCAGCCAGGTGTCCTCCAGCGGGGCGTCCAGCAGGTAGATCCGGCGCGAGGCGCTGATCAGGTGCTCCATCTCGTGGGCGAGCGTGCCGAGGGCGCCGCGCCGCACGTTCTCCTTGGAGAAGCTCCCGCCGCGCGCCGGGTCCGGCGCCAGGACGTAGAAGATCTCGGCGGCGTTGCTGAACCGGCACCCCTGGTAGCGCTGCGTCCCCTGCGGGGGGATCAGGTCGCCGGCCCAGAAGAAGCCGCCCACCACGCCGCTCGAGCCGGGGGGCGTGAGGTCGTTCACGGCCCGGGTGAAGTAGATGATGACCCGCCCGCCGCTGTTGTCGATGTCGGTGGGCGCCCCGTAGGTGGTGGTGACCACCGGGAAGACGGTGTCGTCGAAGCGGTCCGCGAACGCCTGGTACTCCGCGTCCGTGAAGCCGCCGGCCGGGTTCGCCACGTCGTGGACGACCACGGCGCGCTGCGACACGGCGGCCACGCGCCCGGGGCGGACGTTCTGCGCGTTGCACGCGGAGACGCCGGGGACGTCGAAGTTGGGGACGTTGATCCGGAGGATCTCCCCCACCCGCGGGACCGCCTGCGCCGCGGCCTCCGGCGGCGCGGCGGCGACGTTCGCGCGGAGTCCGGTGGGGGCCGTCCTCCGCAGCGCCGACGCCTCGCGGTGCATCCGCTCGCGCAGGCGCATGTGCAGCGCGTCGCCCGCCGCCAGCTCCTCCGGGCTCCGCATCTCCCCCGGCGCGCCGGTGGGCGCGCGGGAGGCGGAGCCGCCCGGCTCGGAGGCCGTCTGCACGTTGCCGCCCAGCGCGCTGACCCGCAGGCGGGCCCGGCCGTTGGAGGAGGCGTAGAAGGGGACGAGGGTGAACTCCGCCTTGTCGGACCCGCCCTCCAGGCAGAGGATCTCTCCCGCGGTGCCCTTGAACTGGAGCACCTCCCCCACCTCCAGCGAGCTGCCGGCGCCGAATAGGCAGGGGAGGAAGGAGGCGGCGCCCTCGGGCGCCACGGGGCCGGGGGCGTCGGAGCAGGCCGCGGCGGCCACGAGGGCCAGCACCGCGAGGGGGCGCGCTTTCATGGAAGGATGGCTCGGGTTGGGTCCGGAGCCGGTCCGCGGCCCCGTGATCGGTGGTCTCCACGGCGCCGTCGCAAGCGGCGGGCCGCGCGGTGCCCCGGGTGGGCGGCCCTGGCCGGCGGCCGGGATCCTGGGTACGTTTGAAGGGTTCTATCCTCCTTCCGAACGATTGTTCCCCACGATGCAGAACGCACCCGCACTTCCCCTGCGCGGCGTGGACCTCCACGCCCTGGACCGCCTGGTGGACGCCGTGTGCACGGTGTTCCGCGGCCGCCGCGAGACCGTCCGGCTGGCCGTGGCCTCCCTGCTGGCCGGGGGGCACGTCCTGTTCGAGGACGTCCCCGGCGTGGGGAAGACCACGCTGGCGCGCGCGCTCGCCACGGCCCTGGGGCTGGCCTTCCGCCGGATCCAGTTCACCAGCGACCTCCTCCCCTCGGACGTGCTGGGCGTCTCGGTCTACAACCCGCGCCTGCAGGAGTTCGAGACGCGCCCGGGCCCGGTCTTCACCCAGGTGCTGCTCGCCGACGAGATCAACCGCGCCCCGCCGCGCACGCAGAGCGGGCTGCTGGAGGCCATGCAGGAGGGGCGGGTGACCGTGGACGACCGCACCTGGGAGCTGCCGCGCCCCTTCCTGGTGCTCGCCACGCAGAACCCGCTGGAGCAGCACGGCACCTACCCGCTCCCTGAAAGCCAGCTCGACCGCTTCCTGATGCGGCTCACCGTCGGCTACCCGGAGGCGGCGCGCGAGCGGGAGATCCTGCTGGGCGCCACCGCTCGCGACCCGGTGGAGGCGCTCGAACCGGTGATGACCCCCCCCGGAGTCCTGGAGCTGCAGGCCCGGGTGGACGGGGTGCACGCCGACCCCGCGCTGGTGGACTACCTGATGGAGATCGTGCAGGCCACGCGCTCCGACGGCCGCCTCCGCGCCGGCGTCAGCACCCGCGGCGCCGTGGCCCTGTTCCGCGCCGCCCGGGGCTACGCCCTGGTGGACGGCCGCGAGTACCTGGTCCCCGACGACGTGCGCCGCCTGGTCGTCCCCTGCCTGGCGCACCGCGTCCTCCCCGCCGGCCTCTCCGCGGGCGCCGCCGCCCACGACGAGGCCGCCGCGGTACTGGAGGAGATCGTCGCCCGGATCGAGCTGCCGATCTAGCAGGAGTGCCCCTTTTCCCTGACCCTTCGTTGTTCCGCACTTTCGCACTTCCGCGCTTTCGCACTCCCTCCCGGCGGCTGCGCTTCACCCGCCCCGGGTGGATCGTGACCGTGGGGTCGCTGGTGCTGGGCGTGGCTGCCATCGGCACGGGGAACAACCTGCTCTACCTCCTCCTGGGGGCGGTGCTCGGGTTCATCGTGCTCAGCGGGTGGATGTCGGAGCAGACGCTGCGCGCCCTGCACGTCCGGCGGCGCGTCGGCGCGGGCGCCACGGCGGGGGAGCCGGCGCGGATCGCGTACGAGGTCGCCAACCGCAAGCGGCGGCTCCCCAGCTTCGCGGTGGAGGTGGGCGAGGCGGAGCTGCCCGGGCGGGGGTGGATCGCCGCGCTCGCGGCGGGGGAGCAGGGCACGGTGCGGGCGGAGCACACCTGGGAGCGGCGCGGCGTGTACCCGCTGCGGACCGTCGTCCTCGCCACGGCCTTCCCCTTCGGGCTCTTCCGCAAGGAGCGCGACCTGGAGCTCCCCGGCGAGACGACCGTGTGGCCGCGGAC
>DASYWD010000207.1 GCA_035936415.1 Longimicrobiaceae bacterium | reverse complement strand
GTGCACCTCGCCCTGCTCGCGAGCGGAGGGGCGGCCTCCCCGCTCCTCCCGCTCGCCGCGGCGTGGATCGTCTACCTCGGCCGGACCGACCGGAGGGCGGGACCGGCCGGCGCCGCCGCCGCGGCGGTCCTCGTGCTCCTGGGCACCGTCCTGTGGGGGACCCTCCCGGGTATGGCGGACGCGGTGCGCGTGGTGCTCCTCTTCGGGCTCGCGGCGGTGGTCCCGCTCCTCGGCTCCGCCGGCCGCGCCGCGGAGCCCGCGGCGGCGCCCCACACCGGGGACGACGAGCCCGCCGCGGCCGAGGACCACGACCCGGACGTCCTTTCGCGCGAGCTGGAGCTGGTGCGCCTGGCGACGGACGCGCACGAGGCGGCGCTCTGGCGGATGTGGCCGGACGGGACCCGCGCCTCGCTCCTGGGGTGGTCGGCGCTCCCGGGCTACGCTCCCCAGGCGGAGGAGGTGTCGCTCCTGGGGCACCCGTTCGGGTGGGCGATCCTGGAAGGAGTTCACGTCCGGCTGGAGCACGGGAGGAAGCCGCTCCCGACCCCCTGGGCGGCGGAGATGCTCCTGGTGCCCGTGGACACGCCCTCCGGGCTGCTGGCCCTCTCCTACACCGGCTCCGTCCCCCCCGGGGCGGAGCCGAACGCGCTCCTGGCGAGCACCCAGCTCGGGGCCATCGCCGGGCTGATCCGGACGCGGGACGAGGCCGGGCGGACGGAAGCGCGCGTCCGCACCCTCTTCGACGCGGTCCGCAACCTCCCCGGCGAGCTGGACCTGGACCGCTTCGCCGAGGAGCTGGCGGAGGCCGTGCGCCGGAGCGTGGACGCCGCCGGGGCCGCCGTCGCCGTGTGGGACGCCGAGGCGGGACGCGGGGAGATCCTGCGCGTGGTGGGCGACGTCCCGGCGCGCGTGGGGCCGGGGCACGCCTTCGCGGACGGGGAGTCGCGCCTGGGGCTGGCGGCCAAGCACGCCGTCGCGCTCTCGTACGAGGACCTCCGGCGGGAGCGCGACGCGCTCCCGCTCTGCGTGCCGGGGGAGCGGTGGACGGAGGCGCCGCGCTCCGCGGCGGTGGTGCCGCTGGCCGCGGACGGGCGGGTGGTGGGGGTGGTGGCGGCGTGGGACCCGCGGCCGGAGCGCATCGGGGAGACCGAGATGGAGTTCCTCCGCCTCCTGGGCGCGCTGGCGCCGCTCCCGCTGCGGAGCGCCCGCCAGTACGAGGCGCTGGACCGCCGCGCCTCCGAGGACGCGCTGACCGGTCTCCCCAACCGGCGCAGCTTCGAGGCGCGCCTGGCCGCCGCGTCGAGCCACTTCGAGCGCTACGAGCGCCCGTTCTCGCTCCTCATCCTGGACGTGGACCACTTCAAGCGGTTCAACGACACCTGGGGTCACGAGGCGGGGGACCGGGTGCTGCAGCACGTGGCCGAGCTGGTCCGCGCCTCGGTCCGCGAGGTGGACCACCCGGCGCGCCTCGGCGGCGAGGAGTTCGTGGTCCTGCTCCCGGAAACGCCGCTCATGGCGGCGGTGGAGGTGGCGGAGCGGGTGCGGAAGGCCATCGCCGGCCGCCCGGTGGTCTGGCACGGCCGCCCGCTCCCGGTGACCGCCTCCCTCGGCGTGGCGGCCTGCCCGGAATCGGTCGGGCTGCCCGGCGAGCTCCTGGCGGCGGCGGACGCCGCCCTGTACCGCTCCAAGGACACGGGGCGCAACCGGACCACCGCCGCGCCCCCCGGCGGAGGCTCGGTGGGGCTGGGGAAGGGCGGGAGCGCGGCTGGCGCACCGCTTGCATAGCATTGTGCCACAATGAGTTACCGGCTTTCGCCGGGGGTTGACTTGCGGGGCGGGGAGCGCTAGATTAGTTGCGTGTTTGACAACACGGGTCAATGGGGATGACAGGTTTCGACGTGTACGGTGAAGCCGTAGCTGCGTGCCGAGGTTCCAGACACCTCGTTAAGCCTCTGGAAAACTAGTAACCGCGAACGATAACTTCGCCCTGGCTGCGTAAGTAGAATCCCTTCGGGGAATCCTTACCTCCCGTTCGTTGATCAGCCCTGCCTGAGGCGGGTCGACGGGCGTCGCTAAAATCCGGCTGGTCTACCCGATCGTCGTGGTACGGTAGACGAGACTTACACGACTGGTTCGCGATGGGCCTTCCACCGGCCGATGAGCGGACGAGGAGAAAAGAACGGTGGAATACGCACGTAGACGCTGTGGGGGATCTGTAGGCGGACAGGGGTTCGACTCCCCTCATCTCCACTCCTGAGGACCGCGAAGGGCCGGTCCGGCATGTTGCCGGGCCGGCCCTTCGTGTTTTCCGGCGCGGCCAAGCTGCCCTCCCGCTTGGGCTTGCCGCGATGCCGACCGCGAGTCGGGAGGCTCTGTCCCGGGGCTGGACGCCGCGTGCCCGACCGGCGAACTTGTGCCGATCCGCCCTTTCTCCCGTCCTCCAGCCCGATCGTGCCCGATGAACAGCAGCGCATCCCCCTCGCCCTGCGAGCGCGTGGAAGTCGTGGAAGGAGACATCACGAAGCTCGCGGTGGACGCCGTCGTGAACGCCGCGAACTCGTCGCTGCTGGGTGGCGGTGGCGTGGACGGCGCGATCCACCGCGCCGCCGGCCCGGGGCTGCTGGAGGAGTGCCGGCGGCTCGGAGGGTGCCGCACCGGCGAGGCGAAGATCACCGGCGGGCACGGTCTCCCCGCGCGGCACGTGATCCACACGGTGGGTCCGGTCTGGCAGGGCGGCGGGGCGGGGGAGGACGAGCTGCTCGCGCGCTGCTATCGCAGCTCGCTTCAGCTCGCGGTCGATCACGGCCTCCGGACGGTGGCGTTCCCGGCCATCAGCACGGGCGTGTACCGCTTCCCGGTGGAGCGCGCGGCGGAGATCGCCGTGGGAGAGGTTCTGGCCTTCCTGGACCGCGACAGCACTGTGAAAAGCGTCCTCCTGGTCGCCTTCGGAGCGGAATCCCGGCGTTCACTCTTGACGGCGCTCCGCGCGAAGTGTATATGAACAGCACTCAACAACACTGCGGTTCGCTTTCTACCCCCATTCCGGCGGGTGCCCGCACCGGTGCATGCTCCCGGTGCACCCGTGGCGGGCGCCGACGAGGAGAGCGCAATGAGCGACCTGAAGGAGACGAAGGAACTGCTCGACGAGGTCAACCGGGCCATCTCGAGCTATGACCCGGTCCTGAAGGAGAAGGCCCGCGACATCCTGCTGGAGCGGGCCTTCGGATCGTCCAACTCGGCTCCCGCGGCTACGGCGCGCGGACGCGGCCGGCCCCGCGCCGACTCGGGGCGCGGCGGCGAGCAGGCCGGCGTGGACCTCGCCTCGCTCCTCGAGCGCTGGACCCCGGCCACCATGTCCGACAAGGCGCTCCTGGGGGCGTACTACCTCACCCGCGTCCGCGGCGAGGAAACGGTCACCAGCCAGGCCATCAACACCGAGCTGAAGCGCAACGGCCTCGCCATCAGCAACATCACCCGCGCCATCGAGGCGAACATGCGGCCCGACCGGCCGCTGATGGTGCAGGAGAAGAAGATGGGGAGCACCAAGCAGGCCCGGAAGCAGTACCGCATCACCCCCGCCGGGATCGAGACGGTGGAGCGCAGGCTGCAGGACTGACCTTCCGCCGCGCGTGGACGGGAGCGGGCCGAAGGGAGAGATCCCCCGGCCCGCTTCGCTTTTCCCGGGCCCGCGGATCACCGAGGGGCTTGGCGACGGACCCACCCACCGGATAGATTCGGAACGATGCCGATCCCCGCCGATCGTGCCCGGGAGATCGCGGAGCGCCTCAGCCGCGGCGCCGCCCCCGAGGCACTCCAGGGACGCCTCGCGTCCACCCCTTCGTCCGAACGCCCCGTCCCGCCCGGTCCGCCGCACCCGTTCTCCTGGACGGCCGAGGCCCGGGAGGCGCGAGTCGCCTTCCTGGAATCGCGCGGGATCTCCGTGGACGCGCTCGCCGGCCGCGAGCCCCCGCCGGACCCGTCCACGCTCCAGGGCAGCATCGAAGGCTACGTGGGGATGACCCAGATCCCGACGGGCGTCATCGGTCCGCTGCGCGTGAACGGGCTCCACGCGCACGGCGACTTCTACGTTCCCCTCGCCACCTCGGAGGGCGCGCTGGTGGCGAGCTACGGCCGCGGCGCGCGCCTCATCAGCATGGCGGGGGGCGCGGCGGCGCTGGTCACCACCGAGCAGGTGCAGCGCGCTCCGGCCTTCATCTTCGGGACCATGGGCGAGGCGGCGCTCTTCGCGGCCTGGGCGGTGGGAGAGGTGGAGCGATTCCGGGAGATCGCCGCCGGACGCACCGGGCACGGGCGGCTGCTGGACATGATGACGCACGTGGAGGCGAACCACGTCCACCTGATCTTCGCCTTCCACACGGGTGACGCGGCCGGGCAGAACATGGTGACCTTCTGCACGGCGGCCATCTGCGAGGCGATCCTGGCGGACGCGCCGGTGAAGCCCCGCTCGTGGTTCCTGGAGTCCAACATGTCCGGGGACAAGAAGGCCAACGCGCTCAGCTTCATGCAGACGCGGGGGCGCAACGCCATGGCCGAGGTGGTGCTCCCGCGGGTCCTGGTGGAGCGGGGGCTGCGCACCACACCGGAGCGCATGACGGAGTACTGGCGCCTCAGCTTCGTGGGCGGGGTGCAGACGGGCTCCATCGGCGTCAGCGGACACGTGGCGAACGGGATCGCGGCGCTCTTCCTGGCCTGCGGGCAGGACGTGGCGTGCGTCAGCGAGGCGAGCGTAGGGGTCACGCGGATGGAGCTGACGGAGGAGGGCGACCTGTACTGCGCGGTGACGCTCCCCAACCTGATCGTCGGCACCGTGGGCGGCGGGACGCGCCTGCCGACCGCGCGCGAGTGCCTGCGGATGATGGACTGCCTGGGCGACGATCGCGCCTCGAAGCTGGCCGAGATCTGCGCGGCGACCGCGCTGGGCGGGGAGATCTCCATCGTGGGGGCGCTCTGCGCGGGCGACTTCGCCTCCGCGCACGCGCGCCTGGGGCGGATGAAGGGGACGGGATGAGCACGGGCGTGGCGTCGCCCCCGGCCGCGCCGGAACGGGCCGCCGAGCGCGCGCTGCCGTTCCCGCGCCGCTTCGGCATCTACCAGCGGGAGCGCTTCCCGCTCGCCGGGTACGTCCCGCTGATCGCCGTCTTCACCTTCTCGGCCGCGGCGTACTCGCGCCTGGCGCGCGGCGCGCCGGGCTTCGTCCCGCTGGACCGCTTCCTCGTCGGTGTCTTCACCGCGCTCGTCTTCTTCTTCCTCCTCCGCGTGCTGGACGAGCACAAGGACGCGGAGGTGGACCGCCGCTACCGCCCGGAACTGCCGGTGCCGCGCGGGCTGGTCTCGCTCCGGGAGCTGCGGGCGGTGGCCGGCGGCGCGCTCGCGCTGGTCGTCGCCCTCAACCTGCTGGCCGCCCCCGTCCTCCTGTGGGCCTGCCTGGCCGTGGCCGCCTGGGCGGCGCTGATGACGAAGGAGTTCTTCGTCCCGCGCTGGCTCCGCGCCCACCCCGCTGCGTACCTGGCGACGCACATGGCGATCATGCCCATGATCGACGGGTACACCACGGGGCTGGACTGGCTCGCCGAGAGGGTGGAGCCGCCGGCCGGGCTCTGGCTCTTCCTCCTGGTCACCTTCCTCAACGGCGTCGTGATCGAAGTGGGCCGGAAGATCCGCGCTCCCGGCGGCGAGCGCGAAGGGGTGGACACCTACACCTCCGCCTGGGGCGTCCGGAACGCGCCCCTGGTCTGGCTCGCCACGCTGGCAGCGACGGCGCTCACCGCCTGGCTGGCCGCGCGCCACGTCGGCATCGGCGAGGTGGCGGCCGTCGTCCTCGCGCTCGCGGCGCTCGCGACCGCGGTCCCCGCCCTCCGCTTCCTCCGCGCGCCGGACCCGGCGTCCGCCAAGCGGATCGAGACCGCCTCGGGCGCGTGGACGATCGCCATGTACCTGCTGCTGGGCGCGGGGCCGTTCGTCGCCCGCTGGATCGGGGGGCCGCTTGGCGGATAGCGTCCTCGGCACCCGCCGGGTGCTCGCCCCGGACGCGGCGCTCGCCGCCGGACCCGAGGCCGTGGGCGGGAAGGCGTACAACCTCGCCCGCCTGGGCGCGACGGGAGTGCGGGTGCCGCGGTGGATCGTGGTCCCGGTGGACGCGTTCGAAGCCGTCGCGCTCGCCGGGCGGGACTCCCCGCGGTTGCCCGACGACGCGGAGGCGGTCCGATCCGCCGTGGCGGCGACGACGCTCCCCGCCGACTTCGTGGACGAGGTGGTCCGCGCCCTCCGGGACGCCGGAATCACGGGCGTCCCGCTCGCCGTCCGCTCCTCCGCCGCCTCCGAGGACGGCGCCGGAGCCTCGTTCGCCGGGCAGTTCGACACGGTGCTCGGCGTGCCCGCGGGCGACAGGCGGGCGGTTGCCGACGCGATCCGTGCCGTGTGGGCGTCCGCCTTCAACGCCCACGCCCTCGCGTACGGCGGGGGCGGGGTGCGGATGGCGGTCGTCCTGCAGGAGCTGGTGGAGCCCGACGTGTCCGGGGTCGGCTTCTCGGCGGACCCGGTAACGGGGAGCCGCGACACCGTTGTGGTGAGCGCCGTCTACGGGCTGGGCGAGGGGCTGGTGAGCGGTGAGTTGGACGCGGACACCTTCCACTCGGCCGCACGCGAGGGCGGGGAGGACGATGTCCGTGCCGTGCTCGCCCACAAGGACCGGGCGGTGCGTCCCTCGGCGGCGGGGACGGAGATCGTGCCGGTCGAGCCGGAGCTGCGGGACGCGCGGACGCTGTCGGACGGCGAGGTGCGCCGGATCAGCGCGACGCTCCGGGAGCTGGAGCGGGCCCTGGGGGCGCCGCAGGACGTGGAGTGGGCGCTCGCCCCGGCGGAGGGGCGCCCTCGCGAGCTGTTCGTCCTCCAGGCGCGGCCGATCACCACGCTCGGCTCGCCGTCTCCCTCGCGGCCGGCAGCTCCGGCCGAGGCGCCCCGGACGGGCGAGCGCCGCATCTGGGACAACAGCAACATCGTCGAGAGCTACGCGGGAGTCACCACCCCGCTGACCTTCTCGTTCGCGCGTAGCGTCTACGAAGACGTGTACCGGCAGTTCTGCGCGGTCGTGGGTGTGGAGAACGCGCTGGTGGAGCGGAACCGGCACGTCTTCGCGAACATGCTCGGGCTGGTGCGTGGGCGCGTCTACTACAACCTCCTGAACTGGTACCGCGTCCTCGCGCTGCTGCCGGGCTTCTCCCTCAACCGCGCCTTCATGGAGCGGATGATGGGGGTGCGCGAGAAGCTGGAGAGTCCGCCGGAAGCCCCCCGCGCGGCCTCGCGCGGGCGCGATGCGCTCCGGGTCGCGCGGATGCTGCGGAAGCTCACGGCGGCCAACCGCGGGCTCACCCGGGAGGTGCCCGCGTTCCACGCGCGCGTGGACGCCGCGCTGGCGCCGCTCGCGCGGGCGGACCTGTCCACGTGGGACGCGGACGAGCTCCTGGCGCTCTACCGTCGCCTGGAGGAGGACCTCCTCCGCCACTGGCAGACGCCGCTGGTGAACGACTTCTTCGCGATGATCTGGTTCGGCGTGCTCGGCCGGCTCGTGGAGAAGTGGCTCCCGGACGCGCCGCCGACGCTCGTGAACGACCTCCTGGCGGGGGAGGGCGGCATCATCTCGGTCGAGCCCGCCCGGCGCGTCATGGCTCTCGCTCGCGACGTGTCCGCCGAGCCGGCGCTCCGGGCCGCCTTCGACCGCGTCCCGGACGACGGGGCGCTCTGGCGGGAGATCGCCACCGCCGACGAGCTGCGGCCGCTCCGGGACGCGATGGCCGCCTACCTGGAGAAATTCGGCGACCGCTGCACCAACGAGCTGAAGCTGGAGACCGTCACCCTCGGCGAGAACCCGGAGTTCCTGGTGCAGATGGTCCGCACCTACGTCCGCTCGGGGATGACGGACCCGGACGCCACGCGCGAGCGCGAGCAGGAGATCCGGCGCGCCGCGGAGGCCCGGGTCCGCGCGTCTCTTCGCGGGCCGCGCCGGAGCGTCTTCTTCGGCGTGCTGCGGCGCACGCGCGAGCGGGTGCGCGACCGCGAGAACCTCCGCTTCGAGCGGACCCGCGTCTTCGGCGTCGTCCGGCGGATCTTCGTCGGCATCGGCACGCGCATGGCCGACGCCGGTCTCCTCCGGGAGGCGCGCGACGTGTTCTGGCTGCGGACGGAGGAGGTGTTCGGGACCCTGGACGGCACCGCGACGGTGGGCGACCTCCGCGCCGTCGTCGAGCAACGGAAGGCGGAGTTCGCCGCGTACGAGCGCGAGCCCTCGCCGCCGGAGCGCTTCGAGACCTTCGGCCCGCCCGCGCTCTCCTTCGCCGCCCTCGCTCCCGACGCCCCCTCCACCGACGTGGACGCGCCCACGCTGAAGGGAACCGGCTGCTGCCCGGGGGTCGTGCGCGCGCGGGTGCGCGTGGTCACGGATCCGCGGGAGGCCGGCGTGCTCGACGGGCACGTCCTCGTCGCGGAGCGCACCGACCCGGGGTGGACGCTCCTCTTCCCCCCGGCCGCCGGGCTCCTCGTGCAGCGGGGGAGCCTCCTCAGCCACTCGGCGATCGTCGCGCGGGAGATGGGGCTCCCCTGCATCGTCGGCATCCCGGGGCTGATGCAGACGCTCCGCGACGGCGAGATCGTGGAGATGGACGGCACGACGGGGGTGGTGCTGCGGCTGGAGCAGGCGGGGGAGGACCGTGGCGGCTGAGCGCTCCGGGCGCGACCGCGCCGCCTGGGACTTCATCCGCTACGCCAGCGTCTGGGAGGACGCGGACCTCCTGTGCGCGGCGCTCGCCCCCACCGCGGCGGGCGGGCGCCTCCTTTCCGTCGCCTCCGCCGGGGACAACGCGCTCGCGCTCCTGACAATGGACCCCGCCGAGGTCGTGGCGGTGGACCTCAACCCCGCGCAGCTCGCCGCGGCCGAGCTGCGGATCGCCGCTTTTCGCCACCTGTACCACCCCGACCTCCTGGGCTTCCTGGGCGTCGCGGAGGCGCCCCGGAGACTCGACACCTACCGCCGGCTCCGCGACGAGCTCACCCCGGGCGCCCGCGGGTTCTGGGACGCACACCCGGACACCGTCGCGGGCGGCATCGTCCACGCCGGCAAGTTCGAGCGCTACCTGCGCACCTTCCGCCGCTTCGTCCTCCCGCTGGTCCACTCCGGCCGCACCATCGAGGCGCTGCGCGAGCCCCGTTCAGTGGCGGAGCAGCGGGAGTTCTACGCGCGAGAGTGGGACACCTGGCGCTGGCGCGCGATGTTCCGCCTCTTCTTCAGCCGCGCGGTCATGGGGCGGCTGGGGCGCGATCCCGCCCTCTTCGACCACGTGGGCGGCGTCTCCACGGGCGACCGGATCCTGGCGCGCACCCGCTACGCCCTCACGGAGCTGCCGGTGCGCCCGAATCCGTACTGCGCCTACATCATGACGGGCACCTACCCACCCGAGGCCCTGCCGCGCTACCTGCGCCCCGAGCACTTCGAAGCCATCCGGGCGCGCCTGGACCGCGTCCGGCTGGTCCACGGCGGGGTCGAGAGCGTGGACGGCCCCTTCGACGGCTTCAACCTGTCGGACGTGTTCGAGTACATGGGTCCGGCCGAGCACGCGCGCGTCTACGGCGCGCTGGTGGACCGCGCCAACCCCGGCGCGCGCCTGGCCTACTGGAACATGATGGCGCGCCGGGCACGGCCCGAGGCGGAGGCCGGTCGCGTCCGGCGCCTGGAGGCCGAGGCGAGGGAGCTGCACGCGCGCGACAACGCCTGGTTCTACTCCGCGTTCCACCTGGACGAGGTGGCGTGAGGGAGGCCCCCTCACCCCCCGGCCCCCTCTCCCCCGCAAGCGGGAGAAAGGGGGAGCAGGATCACGTTGAGGCGACCGCTAGCGTGGACATGCCCCTCCCTCGCATGCGGGGGAGGGTGGCGAGCCTAAAGCGAGCCGGGAGGGGGCCCGCCGGGTGGGAGCCCGCGTGACCGACCTGGTTTCCGCCCTCCCGCCCGCGGGCACCCTCCCGGGCGAGGCGGCGCGCGCCGCGCTCGTCGCCCCGCTCTTCCTGCTGCTCTTCGGCGCGGCGGAAGCTTGGCGGAGGGTAGCGCGCCCGCCGACCGAGTGGACCCGGAAGGCGGTGCACACGGGCGGCGGGGTGATCGCGGCGGGGTTCCCGTGGATCTTCGCCTCGCACTGGACGGTGCTCGCGCTGGGGGCGGCGTTCGGCGCCATCCTCTGGGGGACCCGGAGGTTCGGCCTGCTGCAGAGCGTGCACGGGGTGGAGCGGAGGTCCGAGGGGGGGCTGTACTACCCGCTCGCCATCTACCTCCTCTTCCTGATCGCCGCCGGCACGCCCGCCTTCTACCTCATCGCGATCCTGGCGCTGGTGGTCTCGGACACGGTGGCGGCGCTGGTGGGGACGCACTACGGGCGCATCACCTTCAGCGTGGAGGCGGCGGACCGCCGCAGCCTGGAGGGGTCGGCCGTGTTCTTCCTGGCGACCTTCCTGGGGGTGCACCTTCCTCTCCTCCTGCTGACCGACACGGGGCGGGCGGCGAGCGTGCTGATCGCCCTGCAGGTGGCGCTGATCGTCACCTTCTTCGAAGCGGTGTGCCTGTTCGGGAGCGACAACCTGGTCGTCCCGCTGGCGACGTACTTCCTGCTGGTGAAGATGACGCCGCGCACGGCGGAGTGGATCGGCGAGCAGCTCGTCGCACAGCTCCTGCTGATCGCGCTGGTGTCGTGGGTGGCGCTTCGCTGGCGCGTGCTGACGGTGAGCGGGGCCATCGGCGCGACGCTCTTCTTCTACGGCGCGTACTCCCTCGGCGGGCCCGAGTGGGTGGTGGCGCCGGCGGTCGCGCTGGCGGGTCTTGTGTGGGTCTTCCGCCACTACATCCGCGCGGGCCATCCACCGCGGGGCGACTACCAGGTCTCGGCCGTGTTCTACAGCACCATCCTCGCTGCCGCACTGGTGATCCTCAACAACGCGATGGAGACGCTGATCCCGCGTGCCGCCCCGGTGCTGCGGGAGACGGATGCGCTCTACGGCCCGTACGTGGGCGTGCTCGCGGGACACCTGGCGATGCTGGCGCTCACCTGGCGCGAGTCGGCCCCGGAGGCGGCCCGCTGGACCCACGGGGTGCGCGCCTTCGCGCTGGGCGTGCTCTGCGTGGTCCCGGCGGGGATCGCCGCCTGGTCGCGCGGGCCGCGCGCGGAGTCGGCCGTGGCGGGAGCCGCGGTCGCCGCCCTCGCCCTCGCGCTGTACGCCGGGCTGCGATGGTCGCCCCGGGTGCCGCGGGGCGCCACCTGGGAGCTCCGGCTGCAGATGATCTCCTCGCTCGCCGCGCTGGGGGTGGTGCTCCCGGTGCACCTCCGGGTGCTCCTCGGCCCATGAGGCGCCGATGATCTACGCGCTGCAGCTCCTGGGCGTGGCGGTGTTCGCGGCCAGCGGTGCGCTCTCGGCCGGGCGCAAGCGGATGGACCTGATGGGAGTGCTGGTCATCGCCATCGTGACCGCCCTCGGCGGGGGAACCATCCGCGACGTGCTCCTCGACCGGCATCCCGTCTTCTGGATCGCGAATCCGGCGTTCGTGGTGGTCAGCATCGCGGGCGCGGTCGCCACGCTGCTCTTCGCACGGACGCGCCGGCCGCCCGTGCACTCGCTGGCGATCGCGGACGCGCTCGGCCTCGGCTTCTTCACCATCGGCGGGGTGCAGATCGCGCTGCAGGCGGGGGTGGGCGGGGTCGTCGCGGTGCTGATGGGGACGATCACCGGGGCGGCCGGCGGGGTGATCCGGGACGTGCTCTCGGCGGAGATCCCGCTCATCTTCCGTAAGGGACACCTGTACGCCTCGACCGCGATCGCGGGAGCCACGCTCTTCCTGCTCCTGGAGGCGGCGGGGCTCGCCTATCCCGTTCCCTCGCTGGCCGGAATGGTCGCCATCGTCGGGCTGCGCTTCGCGTCCATCCTGCGGGGCTGGAAGCTGCCGGTGTTCGAGGTCTACGAGGAGCGGCGGGGAGACGAGCCGCGCGACGGAGGATGAACGGGATGACGATGCGGATCGAGCGGTTCCCCGCGGGGGAGGGGCGGATGGAAGACTTCGCCGCGGTACGCAGCGCGGTCGGCTACCCGACGCCGGACGACGAGGTGCCCGAGGGCGCGGTGTGCCTGGTCGGCTACGACGCCAACCGTCCGGTCGCGCGCCTGGCACTTCGGGTCGCCCCGGAGCTCCAGGGCGCGCCGGGGCCGTCCGGGCTCGTCGGGTGGTACGAGACGGTGGACGGCGGAGCGGGTGCGGCGCTGCTCGTCCGCGCGCGGGAGCTGCTCGCGGAGAGCGGCGTCACACGCGTCCTCGGCCCGATGAATGGCAGCACCTGGAATCGCTACCGCCTCGCCCTCCCGCCCGCACCCGGAGAGGAACCCCGGACGCCCTTCCTGACGGAGCCGGTCAACCCGCCGGAGTACCCATTGCACTGGACCGCCGCGGGCTTCTCGGTCGCCGCCGAGTACGAGAGCCGGCTTGCACGACGTCCCGCCGATGAGCGCGCCGATGCATCGGCTCCGGTGCAGACCCGGACCGGACACGGCGTCACGGTGGCGCCGCTCGACCCGGCCCGGTTCGACGACGCGCTGCGGGAGATCTTCGAGCTGAGCCTCGCCGCCTTCGCGGGAAACCTGTTCTACACGCCCATCGGCTTCGACGAGTTCGCCGCGGCCTACCAGAAGGTCCGGCCGCTCCTGGACCCGGAGCTGGTCCGCCTCGCCCGCGGAGCGGACGGACGGCTTCTCGCCTTCGTCTTCGCCTTCCCGGACCCGTTCGACCGCGCACCGGACCGGCACCCGCGGGTGGTGCTCAAGACGCTCGCGACCGCCCCGGAGGCACGCGGCCTCGGCCTGGGTGGACGCCTCACGGGCGAGATCCACGAGGCCGCCTTCGCCCGGGGCGCCCCCTCCGTGATCCACGCCCTCATGCACGTGGACAACACCTCCACGCGCATCTCCGGCAACTACCGCGGGGAGCTGTTCCGCCGCTACGCCCTCTACGGGTGGTCCCCATGAGCGGCCGTCGTTCTCCCCTCCCCCTTGCGGGGAGGGGCCGGGGGAGGGGGCCCCTTGGCTAACCCCAACGTCGCCGCGCGCCTCGCCCACCGCGCCGCGCTCCAGCCCGAGCGGACCGCCATCGTCGAGTACGCCGGCGGATCTCCGCGACGCATCACCTTCGGTGCGCTGGCGGAGCGGGTCGCCTCGCTCTCCGCGGGAATGCGGGAGACGGGGATCGGGGTGGGGGACAGGGTGCTGCTCTTCGTCCCCATGTCCATCGACCTCTACGTGGCGCTCCTGGCGACGCTGCACGCCGGGGCCACCGCGGTGTTCCTGGACGCCTGGGCGGGGCGGGAGCGGCTGGACGCCGCCGTGGCCGCCGCGAGCCCGAAGGCTTTCATCGGCTCGCCGCGCGCGCACCTGCTGCGCCTGGTGAGCCCCGCCGTCCGCTCCATCCCGGTGAAGTGGATCGCCGGGCGCCGCTGGGCCCGTCTCGCGCGCCACGCCCACCGCGCCGCGCTC
>DASYWD010000206.1 GCA_035936415.1 Longimicrobiaceae bacterium | reverse complement strand
CGCCCCGGCGGCCGGGACCGCGCGGACGAGGACCACCCACGGGAGGACCCACCGATGTCGCTGCAGTACCTCAAGGAGGCCGTGACCGCGGGAGACCGGGAGAAGCTGGTCCGCTACGTGCGGCTCCACTTCGGCGACGGGAACGAGGAGGCGGGGCGGAAGGAGATCGACAAGGCGTGGGCGGAGGCGCTCAAGCCGCTGCTGGACGTGCCGCCCACCGACCGCGAGTTCATCCTGGAGACGATCCGCACGCACGACCCGGCCACCCTGGCGCACCTCTTCTTCCACCTGCACTTCTACTTCGTGCAACGCTCAGGAGAATGGATCCATGACGGAAACCTCTGACCCGGGAGGCGGCGTGCCGCAGCCGGTGGCGCAGCTCCGCCCGGGGCTCTGGGACACGGTGAACGAGCGCTACCCGGGCTCCATGATCGACAAGGCGGACTTCGTCCCGCTGGCGCCGGTGCGCAAGCCGCTCTCGGAGTGCCGCCTGGTGTTCGTCAGCACCTCGGGCGTGCAGCCCCGGGGATCGCTCCCCTTCGACACGGTGCACCCGGTGGGGGACTACACCTTCCGGCGCGTGCCGTCGTCCTCGCGGGTGGAGGAGCTGGAGATCCACCAGCTCAAGTACCCCACCGCGGGCGCCAACCGCGACCTCAACGTGATCTTCCCTATCGAGCGGCTGCGGGAGCTGGCCGACGAGGGCGTGATCGGGGGGCTCACGGAGAACTTCTACACCTTCATCGGCTACAACATGGACCCCGAGCGGCTGGAGCGGACGCTCGCGGAGGACATCGCGACGGCCATCTCGGAGGAGGGGGCGGACATCGCGCTCGCGGCGCCTGCCTGACCCATCTGCCACCAGAGCATCGCGCTGGTCCAGCGCGCTTTAGAGCAGCGAGGGATTCCCACCGTCTCCCCCACGGTCGCGCGTGACGTCACCGAGCACGCGAAGCCGCCGAGGGCGGTGTTCCTCCCCTTCATGATGGGGCACCACTTCGGGGTGCCGTTCCACCGCGAACTGCAGCGGCGGATCGTCCTGGAGTGCCTCGACCACCTGGTGCACGCGGAGCGGAGCGGCGAGATCCGCGAGTTCCCCTACACCTGGGTGCAGGCGAGGAAGGAAGGGATCGAGATCGAGCGTCGGCTGGGGCTCCGGAAGTGATCCGGGGCCCCCGCCCCGTCCTCCACACCGGAGCCGTGCCTTGCAGAGCGAGCCCGTCCACCCGGCCGACCATCCCCGCCCGGTCCGCCTCACCGAGTACTCCCACGGCGCGGGCTGCGGGTGCAAGATCGCCCCCGCCACGCTGAGCCGCATCCTGGCCGCCATGCCGCCCCAGGCGGGCGACCCGCGCCTCCTGGTGGGCCACGGCGCCCGCGACGACGCCGCGGTCTACGCCCTGGACGACGAGCGCGTGGTCATCAGCACCACCGACTTCTTCATGCCCATCGTGGACGACCCCTTCGACTTCGGGGCGATCGCGGCGGTCAACGCCATCAGCGACGTGTACGCGATGGGGGGAACGCCGATCATGGCGCTCGCCATCCTGGGATGGCCGCTGGACCGGCTGGACGCCTCCGTCGCGGGCGAGGTGCTGCGGGGGGCAGGCGCGGCGTGCGGGCGCGCCGGGATCGTGCTGGCCGGCGGGCACAGCATCGACGCGCCGGAGCCCATCTTCGGGCTGGCCGTGACCGGCACCGGGCGCCGCGCGGAGGTCCGCACCAACACGCAGGCGAGAGCGGGGTGCGAGCTCTACCTGACCAAGCCGCTCGGGATCGGGATCCTGACGACGGCGCAGAAGAGGGGGATTCTCCGCGACGAGGACTTCGCCGCGGCGCGCGAGCTGATGCTCACGCTGAACGACCTCGGCCCCGAGCTGGCGCGCCTCGACGCGGTGGCGACCTTTACCGACGTGACCGGCTTCGGGCTCCTGGGGCACCTGATCGAGCTGTGCGAGGGGAGCGGCCTCGGCGCGGAGATCCGCTGGGAGGCGGTGCCGCGGCTGGACGCGCTGCCGTTCTACCTGGAGCGGGGGACGCTCCCTGGCGGGACGAAGCGCAACTTCGAGAGCTACGGGGAGAAGGTGGGACCGATGACCGGAGAGCAGAGGGCGGTGCTCTGTGATCCGCAGACCAGCGGCGGGCTGCTGGTGGCGGTGGAGCCGGCGGGAAGGGAGGAGCTCCTGCGCCTCACCCGGGCGCGCGGGCTGGAGCTGGCGCCCTTCGGGGTGCTGGGGCCGGCCGGGGAGCCCCTGGTGCGCGTGGTCTGACCGGAGCGCGGTGGCCGGGCATCCTGAGGGCCCCGGGAGGTTGTTGCGGAGCATGGGTCTGCCTATCCTTGTGAGTTCCTTCTCCTGGCAGAGCCCCTGAGCAGCGGGATCGGCCGCTGCACCCCGGTGATTCCTCCGCAGCCTGGACGAACGCATGACTACCAGCAACGCCCACCTCTTCCGCGAGAGCGCCACGCTGCGGGTGCGCCAGGTCGAGCTGCGCGCCGACGATTCGGTGCAGCGGCACCGGGAGAAGCTCGCCCGGATCGTTCTCGACGAGATGTACCAGTTCGTGGCTCTGCTGGACGTGCAGGGGACGCTCCTGGAGGTGAACCGGGCCGCGCTGGAGGGCGGGGGGATCCGGCTGGAGGACATCGCGGGCAAGCCCTTCTGGGAGGCGCACTGGTGGACGGTCTCCCGGGCCACCCAGGAGAAGCTGATGGCGGCGGTCGTGCGCGCCGCGCGGGGCGAGTTCATCCGCTACGACGTCGAGGTCTACGGGGGGGCGGCGGGGAGCGAGACGATCGTCATCGACTTTTCGATGATCCCGGTCAGGGACACGGAGGGCGAGGTCGTCTTCCTGCTCCCCGAGGGTCGCAACATCACCGAGAAGAAGCGGGCCGAGGCCGAGGTCGCCCGCAAGAACCAGGAGCTGGAGGATCTCCTGGAGCGCATCCGGGAGCTGGACGAGATCAAGAGCCAGTTCTTCGCCAACGTCAGCCACGAGCTGAGAACCCCGCTGGCCCTCATCATGGGACCCGCGGAGAAGATCCTCTCCGAGGGTGCCAACCTCACCGACCTGCAGCGGCGCGACCTGGGGGTGATCCGCCGCAACGCCTCCATGCTGCTCAAGCACGTCAACGACCTCCTCGACCTGGCGAAGCTCGACGCGGGGAAGATGACGCTCGAGTGCGCGGAGCTGGACCTGGCCACGCTGGTGCGCATGGTCGCCGGGCACTTCGACGCGCTGGCTCCCCAGCGGCAGATCTCTTTCGTGGTGGACACCCCGGAGCACCTCCCGGCCCAGGTGGACCCGGAGAAGCTGGAGCGTGTCCTTCTCAACCTCCTCTCCAATGCCTTCAAGTTCACGCCCGACGGCGGGCGGGTGAGATGCGCCCTTCGCCCCACCGACCGCGGGCAGGCGCTGATCTCCGTCCAGGACAGCGGACCCGGGATCCGGCCGGAGCTGCGCCAGGGGATCTTCGAGCGCTTCCGGCAGGGCGACGGCGGCGCGAACCGGCAGTTCGGCGGCACGGGGCTGGGGCTGGCGATCGCCCGGGACTTCGTCGAGCTGCACGGGGGCACCATCGGCGTGACCGACGCACCGGGCGGCGGCGCGCTCTTCCTCGTGGAGGTGCCCCTCCGGGCGCCCGAGGGGACGAGGGTCCGGAGCACGGGGGAGGCCGCTCCGGCGCCCGGTGCGTCGGCGTCGCTCCAGGGCGCGATCGAGGAGCTCCGGCCGCTCGCACTCCGGCCGGCGGCGCTTCGCGCGGACCTCGGCCAGCCGTTCGTCCTCGTGGTGGAAGACAATCCCGAGATGAACCGCTTCCTCGCGGAGACCCTCTCGGAGGACTTTCGCGTCGCCACCGCCTTCGATGGGCGCGAGGGGCTGGAGAAGGCGCTCGCGCTCCGACCGGATCTCATCGTGAGCGACCTCATGATGCCCGGGATGAGCGGCAACGAGATGATCACCCGGATCCGCGCACACGGCGGGCTGGACGGGGTGCCGATCCTGGTCCTCTCCGCGAAGGCCGACGACCTCCTCCGGATCCAGCTGCTGCGCGAGGGCGCGCAGGACTACGTGGTGAAGCCCTTTTCGGCCGAGGAGGTGAAGGCGCGCGCCACCAACCTGGTCCGGGTCAAGCGGGCCCGCGACCTCCTGCAGGGCGAGCTGGAGAGCCGGGACGGGAACCTGGAGGCGCTCGCCGCGGAGCTGGTCCAGCGTCGGCGCGAGGCGGAAGCCGCGAGCCGGGCCAAGAGCGAGTTCATGGCGGTGATGAGCCACGAGCTGAGGACCCCGCTCACGGCGGTCATCGGCTACGCCGACATCCTGGAGAGCAGGATCGCGGGGCCGCTGAACGACGGGCAGGAGCAGCACATCGGACGGATCAGGCAGAGCGCCTGGAACCTGACGGAGATCATTGACCAGATCCTCACCTACTCCCGCGCCGAGGCGGGGGCGGAGGAGGTCCGGGCGCAGGAGGCGGACGTGGTGGAGGTCGCCAGAGACTCGCTCGCTGCGGTCTGCCCCGCGGCCGGGCGCAAGGGCGTGGAGTGCGTCGCGCGGCTCCCCGGCGGTCCGCTCCACCTGGAGACCGACGCGGGGAAGCTGCGGCGCATCCTCCTCAACCTGCTGGGCAACGCGGTGAAGTTCACGGACACCGGCAGAGTGGAGCTGGACGTGAGCGTCGCCGACGCTCACGTCCTCTTCCGCGTTCACGACACCGGACGGGGGATCCACGCCGAGCACCTGCAGATGATCTTCGAGCCGTTCCGGCAGGTGGACCAGTCGTACACCCGCACCAGCGAGGGCACGGGGCTGGGGCTCGCGATCGCCCTCCAGCTCGCCCGCCTCCTGCAGGGCGAGCTGGAGGTCGAGAGCGCACCGGGGGAGGGGAGCACCTTCACGCTCCGTCTCCCGCTGCGGACGGGCCGCCCTCGGGCCGGGTAGTACAGGTCCCCTTCGCGTCCCCCGGGCGGACGAGACGCAGTTTGACCCGCAACCAGCACAGTCCCGCTCACCCTCTCACAGCCCGAACCAGTAGCTGAGCTTCACCAGCAGCACGTTCGTCCCCTCGGCCCCGAAGAGCCGGTCCAGGTCGCGGGACAGATCGAACGTGCCCTCCCTGCGGACGTCCCTCAGCCCCGAGTTCCAGACCACGAACAGCGTCGATCCGGGACGGTACTCCCATCGCAGGACCGCGTTGGATCGGAACTGCTTGAAGTTGAAGTCGGGGTCCAGGTCGACGGATGCAGGCCGGAAGCGGTCCCGGAAGGCGGCGGCGCGCGGGTCGGCGACTTCCCTGAACCCGGAGTAGTCGAGGGCGCTGATGAACGGCTGGGCATAAAACTGGAGCGTGAGGTCGGGCCGGAAGGTGTACGAGAGTCGGGCGGTCAGCGCGGTCGTGGTCTGCTCCAGGGGGGCGAAGAGGTAGCGGGTTTCTCCCTCCGCCTCCCGCCGGGTCACGTACTGGGCCGGGTCGCGATTCCATGACATGGACGGCTGGAGGGAGAGCTCCACCCGGGGGGAGGGACGCAGCGCGAGCGACGGGCCCAGGCCCAGGAACCGGCCGCCGGCCTCGTCCTGCAGAGCCACAGTGCCGGAAACGGACCCGCTGACCGGCCTGCGCTGATCGCTGTAGATGCCCAGCCGGAGCCGCGTCCTCCCGGGAACTCGCAGGGCCGGCCCGCCCCGCAGCGCCGAGGTGGAGAGCGCGGAGAACTCGCGCTCGATGGCGGCGCTCCCTCCCCAGTAGCTGTGGAGCTGGAAGTCGCCACCCACCACCCCGAAGCTTTCCACCCGCTCGCCCCCGAACGTCCAGTGCACGTTCTGGAAGGCCCTGGCGCTCCAGCGGCGGAAGATCGGGCCCGGCCGGAACTGGACGTACTGCACACCGCCGTATTCCCGCAGCAGATCCGCCTGCTGCTGGAACCCCAGGTCGTCCACTTCGAACCCCGGCGAGATGACGCGGACCCCCAGCTCGCCACGCCAGTGGCCGCCGCCGATCTTGCTCACCTCCACGTTCGCGATGTAGCCGGACAGCGACGTCAGCTCCGGATCGACTTCCAGGTGCCCCGCATCCGGGCGCTGGAAGTAGTGGCCGGGCTCGAGCTGCACCAGCCGGATCGCCTCCGTGCCACCTCGCAGGTGGCTTCCGACGGCGTATCCCATCAGCTCGTAGTTGCCTCCCCCGAAGCGGTGCCTCCCATCCAGCCCCGCGGCGTAGGCGGCGGAGGGGAGGAAGCCGAGCCTGTCTCCCTCCTCCAGCCGGCGGTGGGTGGTCGTGAGGATCGCCCCCAGCGCACTCCTCCCCTGGCGGAAGTCACGGATCACCCGCGCCACACCGAAGTTGGTGAGCGGCTCCACCGGTGCGCGCCGCGTCACCCCGTCCGGAGTGGCGTAGAGCGCCTCCTCTCCCGAGGTCAGGGCGTCCAGCAGCCCCACCGACCATCCGTTCGCCGTCTTCCCGGAGAGCTTTGCCGCACCCAGGATGGTGGTCCGCTCCGGCACGTCGCGGAACACCGCGCCCCGGGGGACCGTGCCGTGAGGCGGGGCGCCGATCCGGCGGGAGTAGAAAAGGTCGCCCCCGCCGCCGAGCTCGAACTCGAAGATCTCCGCGCCCTCGATGAAGAACGGCCGCCGCTCGGGAAAGCGGGTCTCGAATGCCGTCAGGTTGACGACGGCCGGGTCTGCCTCCACCTGCCCGAAGTCCGGGTTCACGGTCCCGGTGAGGGTCAGGCTGGAGGACACGCCGTACCGGAAGTCCGCTCCCGCGGAGGAGGAGAGCTGGTTGGGCGAGTAGAACGGGTTTTCCGGCTCCGCGGGAGCGCGCGTTGCCCGGGAGACGACGTATGGCTCCACCTCGAGCCGCCTGGGCGGCGTGAGCGCGGAGAGGCCGGTGAGCGCGCCGAAGCGGGACACGAACCCCGGCGCGTCGGGCGGGATGGGTGCCCAGAAGGAGGTCTCCTCCCGGCGGGCGACCTCGCGCTGGAAGTTCACGCCCCATGCCTCCGCGCCCGGGCGGAAGCGGAGCTGCGACAGCGGGATGCGCAGCTCCGCCGTCCAGCCGAGCGAGTCGACGTGGGTCCGGGCCTCCCAGACCGCGTCCCAGGAGAAGTCCCGTCCTCCGTTCTCGGAGAGCACGTAGTCCCGCTTCACCTCGCGGGGGTTCACGCCGAAGGCGAACGCCGTGCGGTTGTCGTCGTCGCTGTCCAGGAGCAGGGTGAACCAGTCGGAGTAGATGCCGGAGGCGTCCCGCCGGGCGAGCTGGGCCACGATGGAGTCGGGGTTCCCGTAGAGCCGCGCCGCCACGTAGAGCGCATCCCTGCCATACAGGACGCGCACTTCGGTCCTCCCCGTGGCGGGGGTGCCCGGATGGGGTACCCGCTGGACGAACCCGGCGGCCACGGGCGCTCCCTCCCAGGCGGGCTCCCCGAGCCGACCGTCGATCTCGACCGCCCCTTCCAGCGGAGCCGCCCGGAGGACGTGCGCCCCGCCGCGCGCGGAATCCGTCGCGACCTGGGCCGTACCCGGGCCGACCCATGCGCAAACAAACGCAATGGCGCAATATACGCTGCCAAACCGGTTTAACATGGCTTTCTTCTCCTGGACGGTGATGGTGGGGCGATCTCCTATCTGGCGCTACGCGCGAGCAGATCCTGCAGGTCGGGGGCGTCGAACCACCGTCCGCGCGCCATCACTCCCATGATCCGCTGCGTGTTCCTGATGTCGTCCAGGGGGTTGGCTTCGAGAAGGAGCAGGTCCGCACGCTTCCCCACCTCCACCGTCCCGAAGTCGTCCCTCCCCAGGTAGGCGGCCGGGGTGCGGGTGGCGGCGGCCAGCGCCTCGTACGGCGAGAGGCCGAGCTCGACGAAGTTCTCCAGCTCGTCGTGCATCGAGAACCCGGGGACGGCGCCGGGGACCGGCGCATCGGTGCCCACCAGCAGCGGGACGCCCGCCCGGTGCATGGAAACGAACATGCGCCGCTGGTAGTCGAGCCCCGCGCGCAGGTGCTTCAGCCGCCGCTGATCGGAGAACTGCTGGGCGCGCCGGTTCCTTTCCGGAGTCCAGTTCCCGTTGTAGAGGGCGGCAGGGATGTAGCCCACCTCCGGGCGGGCGAGCTCCCGCTCCAGGTCCTCGGCGTGGGCGATGAACCCCTCGTAGGTGGTCAGCGTGGGGGTGACGTACGTCCCGGCGTCGGCCGTGATCCGCACCAGGTAGGGGATGGCCGCGGTGTCGAGCTTCTCCCCCTGTGCCTCCAGCGTGTCCGTGCTGCGGAATCCGAAGTACTCGTACAGGTACTCTTCCAGGTGGACGATCCCCCGCTGGCCCGAGCCCAGGGTGCCCTCCAGCCCCGCCGAGCGGACCACGTGCCCCACGACCGGCATCCCCAGCTGGTGGGCGCGCAGCATGACGCCGCGGTAGCCCGCCACGGACAGCTTGTTGTAGACCTTCATCAGGTCGTAGCCGGCCGCGTGGTCCTCCTCCACCCTCCGCGCGCCCCCCTCGTGCGTGAGGGTGGAATCGTTCACCTGCGCCCGCGCCAGGTACAGCGTGGGACCGGCGCGCCGGCCGGCGCGGATGGCGTCGCGCAGGCGCAGCCTGGCGGAGTCGCCTGGGAGCCCCATCCCCCCAAGATCCACCGCGCCAGTCACCCCCTTCGCCAGGAGGACGGCCACGAGCACGGTGTCGATGTCGGCACGGTTGGAGAGGTGGACGTGCGTGTCCACCAGCCCCGGGATCAGGTACCGGCCGCGCCCTTCGATCACCTGCGCGCCCGGCGGAACCGGCGTCCGGCGCGCGTCGCCGATCGCCACGATCCGCTCGCCGCGTACGACGACCGTCATGTCGTCCAGCACCGTGTCGCGAGTCATCGGCACGACGTTCACGTGGACGAAGGCGATGGTGGGACCGGGCTCCGCAGCCGGAATGCCTGCCGGGGCGGGCGCGCAGGCGGCGATGAGAAGGAGAAGCAGGGCCGAGCAGAACCGTCTCATGTGGGTCCCCGTGGATGAAGGACTGCGCACTGCAGGGATCAGTCGCGCCGGGCCAGCGCCTGCACCGCCTCCGCGCGGATCTTCGGGTCGGGGTGGGTGTTCACGATCCTCAGCAGGGCGCGGCGGGCGCTGTCGAACGGGAGGAGGGCGAGCGCGTCCACAGCCTCTCTCCTCACCGCGTCCGCGGGATCCTCGAACGCAACCGTGACCAGGGCCGGGACGATCTGCTCGGACCCCTCGCTCGCGAGCGCCTCGACGGCCTCTCCGCGCACGTCTTCGGGGGCGTCGCGGACGAGCTGTCGCAGCAGCTCGCTGTCCCCGAGGTGGTCGATCGCCTCGCGCCGCACGTCCGCGTGCGGGGCCGTGCGGGCCAGCCGCATCAGCACCGCCCTGGCCTCGGGCGAGCCGATCTGCCCGAGCGCGGAGACGGCCTCGTCGCGCACCCGCGGGGAGGGATCGGTGAGGGCCACCTGCGTGAGCAGCTCGATCATCTCCGCCCCCCCGGACTGCCCCCTCGGGAGCCACTGCACGGCCTCCGCCCGCACCGTCGCGCTCTCCTCCGAACCCACCGTCTCACGCACCGCCCGGACGACCTCCCGCTGCCCCTCGTGGAGGGAGAAGGCGGCGGCGACCTCCTTCCTCAGCGCCGGATCCCGGAGGGCGGCGTGGAGGCGGCGGAGCTGGGCGAGGCTCTCCGGCGTGCTCGCCGGCCCCAGCCACACCAGTGGACGGCCGCCGAGGTCGAGCGGCGCACCGGCGGAGCGCAGACGGATCCAGTCCACGTCTTCCGAGTGGTTCCCCTCCCCCGCGAAGCCGAAGACGAACGCCACGGGGGGCACCGCTCCGGGGAGGATCTCACGCAGCGAGGGCGCGTCGGGGGTGTGGCTGCCGGGTCCCGGGCTGTTGCTGGAGATCGCGCCGTCCCCGTCGATGACCATGTGACTTCCGTTGAGCACCACCACGCGGCTCGTGCCCCCGTCGCGCGTGCGCACGCCGCCTTCCCCTCCCCAGGCGATCCAGAACCCGCCCGGGAGCTCCTGGTCCAGCGCCCACTGCCACCGGGCGGCGAGGGGGGCCGAAGGGTCGGGGTGGACGATCACGGAGTCGCGCGCCCCGGAGGGACTGCCGGGCCGGGCGGCCGCGGCCCGAGAGGCGGATGCCGGCGGGTCGGCGGGCTGCGCGCTCTGCGAAACGGCCGGTGCCACCAGGGCGACGAGGGCCAGCAGGCCCGCCGAGGCGAGGGAGCGGAATTGCGCTGCATACATGGGGGGCTCTCTCCATTCGGCGAGGCGCTCGACCCGCCGCAGGAGCGGCGAGCCGCCTTCGGCCATGGCCAGGGTGGCTTCGGGAATCGTGGTGGGGCTCACCCACGAGGCGATGTTCGTGAGACAGCGCGCCAGGCCCAGCGCCGACCCGGTGAGCCGGACCGCCCGGTCGTCGCAGAGGTTCTCGGCCGCGTCGCGGAGGTGCTGCCGGGCCACGCGGTTCAGCGGCTGGAAGAAGAAGACGGACTCGATGATCCCCGCCGAGAGCTGCCACACCGGGTCGCTCCGCTGCAGGTGCGCCAGCTCGTGGGCGAGCGCGGTCCGCTGCTGCTCCGCCTCCAGCTCCGTCAGGAACCGCTCCGGGACGCAGACCTCCGATCGGCCGAGGGCGATCGGCGTGGGGCACGCGGCCGAAACGGTGAGGCGGACGGGCGCCCAGAAGCCCGCGTGCCGGCGGAGCGCGGACAGCATCCCGGGCAGCGGGCCCTCCGTGATCGGCTTCCGGTCCGCGAGAGCGCGGAACAGCCACACGTGCTGGAGGACGAGCCGGCCGAGAAGCAGCCCCGCAACCGCCATCCAGACCCCCCCCAGGAGAGGGACCCAGGGGATCCCCCGCTCCGGGGCGGCGGCCCGGGGGCCCTGCGCTGCGGGAGTGGAGATGGCCGGGGGCGCGGCTCCGGTCCTCTCGTCCGCTGCCGCGCCTCCGGCCCGGCTCACCGGACCCCCCCCGGATGCGTCCCCGCGCCGTTCCGGGCCGCGCTCCTCCGGCCGGTCGGCCGGTCCGGCCACGGACGGCGTGGCGGGAGAGGCCGCGGCATCGTTCTCGATCGCCCACCGCCCCACGAGCGGGGTGTATCCTGCCGCGGTCTGGAACGTGGCGGTGAGCAGGCCTCCCAGGAGCGCCGTCTTCCAGAGGGTCTCGCGCCACGCGTCGCTATCCACGCGGCGGCTGACGAGCAGGACGAAGCCCAGCAGGATCGTGCTGTGCAGCGCGTACGTGACGATCCAGCCGATGAGGACGGGAGGAACGCTCACTGGCTCTCCTCCTGCTCCCGGAGCTCCCGTTCTTTCCGCTCGATGATCTCGCGGGCGCGGGCCAGGTCCTCCGGGCGGGCGTCGCGGGTGCTGAGGAGCTGGCTGACCAGGCCCGCGACGTCGCCCGAGAAGAGCCGCTCCGTCAGCTCGGAGAACTCGCTGACCACCGAGCGCCGGACCTGCTCCCGGCTCACCGTGGCGCGGTAGACGTACTGGCGTTCCTCGCTGCGGTGCGAGACGACGCCCTTGTCCTCCAGGCGGGAGAGGAGGGTGGCGATCGTGGACTGCGCGACGCGCCGTGTCCCGCGCAGCTCGTCGTGCACTTCGACGACCGTGGCCTCGTCCCTGTTCCACAGGACGTCCATGATGGCGAGCTGGAGCTCCGTCAACGAATAGGTCATCTCGGTATCCCGGTGAAGGTCGCTTACAGGAGTGTAATACAGCTGTATTAGATATGCAAGCGTCTCGCTCCTGCCGCGCCGCGGGCGGGGGAAGACCGCCCCCTCAGGCCCGGTAGTGCAGGTCGCCCTCGCGGCGGAGGATCCCCACCTCGTTCAGGTACTCCAGGTAGGGAATGCCGTACTTGCGGGAGAGCCCCAGCGCCCGGCCGAACTCCGCCGCGCGCACCCCGTCCAGGCCGTGCCGGGCCGGCGCCTCCCGCAGCTCCTCCGCGGCATCGGGGTGCAGCACGAGGTCCGCGCTGACCGGGACCACCCGCCCCGCCTGGCGCAGCCGGGAGACGACGCGCTCCACCACCTCCGGACGCCCCGGGTGCAGCTCCCCGTACGCCCGGATCCGCGACGGCCGCAGCCCCTCCGTCCGCAGGCGCTCCAGGAGGCGGTCGGCGATGCGCTGCTCCTCCGGGGTGAAGAAGACGCTCCCCGGGTGGAGCACGAGGCCGCCCTTCTCCAGCCGCGCGTGGGCCCGGAGGAACGCCGCCGCCGGATCGTCCAGCTCCAGCAGGCTTCCCAGCAGCGGCCCCAGGTGCGGCGACCGCGCGCCCAGCTCGCGCCCCAGCCGGACGAAGGGCACCGACTGCTCGCCGCGCGGCTGGCGCGCGACGAAGCCGCGGAGCCGCTCCAGCAGCTCCGCCCCCGCTTCCGCGCGCCAGACCAGCGATCCCGCGGTCCGCAGCTCCGGCCCGCTCTCCGCCTGGCCCCGGAGCTCCCCTTCCGGCACCATCCAGCGGCGGGCCAGGGTGGAGACGTCCAGCGCGGGGGCCCCGGTGGCGGCGAGGTAGGCGCCCAGCCAGGGCTCCCCGCGCTCGCGCAGCTCGTACGCCGTCCGCTCGGCGGGGGTGACGCGGCGGGGACGGTCGGGCGACAGGTCCAGCACCGTCCCCCCGCCGACGGTGGCGAGCGGGGTGGTGCCGCGCAGGATGAAGTGCTGGCCGGGGAAGAAGCAGGCCTCCCGGGGGAGCTCCACCTGCCCCCACCCCCCTTCCCCGTCCCGCTCCACCCCCCAGAGGCGGCACTCGGTCTCGCTGCACCCGGCGTAGAAGAGCAGGCGCGCGCCGTGCTTCCACTCCCGCGGCGCCCCCTCCACCCACCGCAGCCGGACGTTCAGGAAGCGCCCGGCGAAGGGATGCCCCGGCGCCGTCAGCGTGTCGCCCCGGCGCACGGCCCCGGCCTCCACGCCGGCCAGGTTGATCCCCACCCGGTGCCCCGCCCCGATCTCCCCCACCCGCGCGTGGTGGTTGTTCAGCGAGCGCGCCCGCCAGCTCCCGGGGAGCGACGAGAGCGCCACGTGGTCCCCCTCCGCCAGCCGCCCGCGCACCAGCGTCCCGGTAACCACCGTGCCGATCCCCCGGAGGCTGAACACCCGGTCGACGGGGAGGTAGGGGTGCTCCCCTCCGCCCGACTCTCCCTCTTCGCCGCAGGAGGCGAGGATCGCCGCCTTCAGCTCCGCGATCCCGCGCCCGCTCACGCCGTCCACCACGTGCGCCGGCTGCACGGGGATCCCCACGCGTCCGAGCAGCGCCTCCACGTCGCGCCGGGCCACCTCCACCTGCTCGTCCGTCGCCAGGTCGGCCTTGGTGAGCACGGGGACGAGCGAGCGGACGCCCAGCAGGTCCAGGATCTGGAGGTGCTCCAGCGACTGCGGCATCACGCTCTCGCGCGCGTCCACCACCCAGAGCGCCAGCTCGAAGCCGGTCGCGCCGGCGACCATGTTGCGGACCAGCTTCTCGTGCCCCGGCACGTCCACGATCCCCAGCCGGTACCCGGCCGGGTGCTCCAGGTACGCGTAGCCCAGGTCGATGGTCATCCCCCGGGCGTGCTCCTCCGGGAGGCGCGACGGGTGGATCCCCGCCAGGGCGTGCACCAGGGTGGACTTGCCGTGGTCGATGTGCCCCGCCGTCCCGATCAGCCGCACCGGGTCACCCCTCCGCGCCGGCCGAGGCGCCCAGCTCGTCCAGCGCCCGCTGCAGCTCCGGGAGGTCGTCGGGGAGCACCGTGCGGAGGTCCAGGTGGAAGCGGTCCTGCTTCACGTACCCCACCACGGGGACCTCCCGCGCCGCGAAGCGCCGCCTCACCCCCTCCGCCGCGAGGTCGCGGTGCACCAGCTCCAGCCCCAGGCTCTCGAAGTCCGCCTCCGGGTTCGTGCCCCCGCCCAGCGTGCCGCGCAGGGGCACGCGCCGGCACGACGCCCAGCGCGTCTCCGGGCCCGGGAGGCGGAGCCGTTCGATGCGCGCCGCCAGCTCGACGATGTCTGCGTGGAAGAGGCGCCAGAGGGGGAGCTCGGCGGCGCGCCCGGCGAGGTGCTGCTTGAGCGTGGCGTCCAGGAGCGCCATCCGGACCTTGTCCAGCCGGAGCACGCGGTAGAGCGGGTTCTTCCGCATGGCCTCCAGCCGCTCCGCGCCGCCGAGCAGGATCCCCGCCTGCACGCCGCCGAAGAGCTTGTCCGCGCTGCAGCAGACCACGTCCACCCCCCTGCGGAGGCTCTCCACCACCCGCGGCTCGTCCGCGAGCGTGGCGACCTCCTCCATCCCCACCAGCCCCGAGCCGTTGTCCTCCACCACCGGGACGGCGAGCCTCCGCCCCAGCGCGACCAGCTCCTCCACCCCCACCTGCTCCACGAACCCGCGCTGCACGAAGTTGGACTGGTGCACCTTGAGCAGCACCGAGGCGCCGGGGCGGGCATGGCGCTCGAAGTCGTCCAGGCGCGTCCGGTTGGTGGTGCCCACCTCGCGCAGGCGGCACCCGCTGGCCTCCATGATCTCCGGCACCCGGAAGCTCCCCCCGATCTCCACCAGCTCGGACCGGCTGACCAGCACCTCCCGGTCCGCCGCCAGGGTGTTGAGGGCGAGGAAGAGCGCGCTCGCGCAGTTGTTCACCACCAGCGCCGCCTCGGCCCCGGTCAGGAGCCGGAGCTGCCGCTGCAGCGCCAGGTCGCGGCTGCCGCGCCCGCCGGTGCCCGCGTCCCACTCCAGGTCGGAGTAGCCGGCCAGCGCGCGGGTGTCCAGCCGCTCGACCAGCTCGCCCAGCGGGGCGCGCCCCAGGTTGGTGTGGACCAGCACGCCGGTGCCGTTGACCACCCGGCGCGGGAAGGGCCGCCGCAGCGACTCCGCCTCGCGGACGCACGCCAGCACGACGC